>WJJC01000163.1 GCA_014729945.1 Candidatus Bathyarchaeota archaeon | reverse complement strand
GGTATACAAAATAGTATACACAGGGCGCGAAAAAATCATAGCAGTGTAATGAATCTAATATTTATGGATTCAGCAAAACAGGAGTTAATATCAAACGAAAACCTAAATAAAAATTTGATAAAACTACTTCAAAGTCTTCTAAGGATACCCAGTGATAATCCCCCAGGAGACACCATGGAAGTAGCCCAATTTATATTAGAATACTTAGCGGAGCATGACATAGGATCCAAGATCATCGAGACCAAGTCGGGTATTGCCAACGTAGTCGCAACGGTGGGAGAAGGAGAGCCTCATCTTGTATTGAATGGGCATCTTGACACATTTCCAGCTAAAGTAGGTGAACCATGGAGCATACCACCTTACTCGGGAGAAATTAGAGAGGGTAAGATCTATGGAAGAGGAGCCGGCGATATGAAGGGAGGTTTAGCAGCACTGCTCTACGCCTTCGTGCAAGTAGCAAAGACAGGGCACAGGGGAAAACTGAGTTTCACAGGTACCTCAGACGAGGAGACCGGTGGAAAGTGGGGTGCCCTCTGGTTACTGAAAAACAAGCCAGAATATCTAGGCAACGCGGTCTTAAACGGGGAACCATCCGGATTAACCGTACGGATCGGTGAGAAGGCACGAGTTAGCTTAATACTTGAGGGAAAAGGAAAAGCCGCACACGGGAGTTTCGCTGGCTATGTTGGGGAGAACGCTATAATGAAGATGGTTAAAGTGCTTCCTAGTGTAGAATCACTCCAAGGAACCCCGGGTAAACTCACAGACGAGAGCAGGAAACTAACTAAGACCGTGATGAAAGGCTACAAGAAGCAATACGGCCACGAATCAGAGACCATGGCCAATGTACTTAAAGAAGTCACTGTAAACATAGGCACAATCGAGGGTGGAAGCTCAGATAACATAGTACCCGCCAAATGTATAGTAAAAGTGGATGTCAGATTACCCCTCGGTATAACACCCGAGGAGATCACCGAACTGATACAGAAAAAGATACACGCTGTAGATGAATCCATAAAGATAAAGTGGGCGCGCCCCCCGGAGATAGTCACAGAAGCCACATACTCCAGCCTAGACGCAGCTATTACAAGGACACTTGCAGAAAACCATGAACTAGTAACTGGATCGAAGCCATTATACAGCTTCACATCGGGGGGGACCGATTGCAGATTCTGGAGAAAACAAGGGGTACCCGCCGTAAGCTACGGTCCAAGGGTCTATGCCATGGGAGGCGTGGATGAACACATCAATGTAAAAGATCTGGAGACCACAGCCAAGGTCCACATCGCCACAATACTAGACTACTTAGAACAGGGTAATCCCTAAAAACTGGTAAACAAAGAGAGATATGATAGAATTGGGTAAGAAAACCATTGGCATCCTCGGGGGTATGGGCCCAGAAGCCACAGCTGACCTATTCCACCGGATCATCAGGGCGACACCAGTTGAGAAGGACCAAGACCATTTTCACGTAATCATCGATAGTAACACCAAGATCCCCGACAGAACCCTAGCGATACTAGGAGAAGGAGAAGACCCACTGCCATATATGATCAAGACAGGAAAAACTCTAGAAAGAGCTGGAGTCGACTTCCTTATCATGCCATGTAACACAGCCCACTATTTCTATGAAGATCTTCAAAACGCATTAGACGTACCCGTGCTTCATATGATAAGACTCAGCGCGGATTACGTATTCAAGACGTATCCTAGCGTCCAGAAGATGGGGCTCCTCGCTACTGATGGAACCATAGCCAGCGAGCTCTACCATGGCGCCTATAAGACCCATGGAGTTGAGACAATAGTACCGAGTAAGAAATCTCAGGACAAGGTAATGAACGCCATCTACAAATACATCAAAACTGGTGACCTGAAGACAGGGGAAAAATTGCTCAAAAAGGTGGTCGAGGAACTGCTTGAGTCGGGGGCAGATACTATTATCTGTGGTTGCACAGAGGTAAGCCTAGTACTCCATGATGGAGACCTAGATGTGCCCGTGGTTGATCCCTTACAGGTCTTGGCTGAGGAGGCTGTGAGACTGGCCTCATCTTAGGCGAATCATAATGGGTGACCCAGAATATCATCGTGGAACCTTGGATTATAGATGGGATGACCAAGTAGAAAACATCGAGTTCTATTACCCTGCACTTTTCAAGTGGAACTGCATCGAGTGCGGAGCTTGCTGCAGAGACCTTGAGGATAGAGAGAGAAGAATATTGCTCCTCTCAAGGGACATATCACGAATCGAAGAGACAGGTGAGACGGATTTCTACACCAAAATAGATGAAGGCAAGTTCAAGGCTATAATGTGCAAAGAAAATGGAAAATGCGTCTTCTACACAGATGGAGGATGTTGTATCTATGAACAAAGAGCCCTCTTATGCAGGATGTACCCCTTCTGGTTGGAGAAACAAGATAACTTTTTCATATTCGGTGTAGATGATAAATGCCCAGGAGTTGGGCAAGGCACCCCCCTGGATGAGGACTTCTTCGCAAAGTTACTAGAGATGGCGCTCAACTCCATGGATTACTGATTTAACTCTGAACCACGTATAACATTGATATGACTACTTTCCGAGTAATGAAGCCATCCGACCTAGCCTTTTTCATGCAATTAATGGACATGGTGGGCTGGGGAATGACTCCCGAGGATTATCAACGAATACTCAAATTCAGTCCAGAGGGATGCTTCATCGCAGAGAAAAAAGGAAAAGATGTGGGAATGGTGGTAACCACGGATTACGGAGAAATAGCTTGGATAGGAAACCTCGTAGTATTACCTAGTCACCGTGGTGAGGGAATAGGCGCAGAGCTCATGAGGCAAGCGATAAACTACCTCAAATCCACTGGCACTCAATCCATTAGGCTGGATGGGGTTCCCCAAGCTATACCACTATATCATCGACTGGGATTTAAAAAGGAATACTGGAGCACCAGAAACACCGGGGTAGCCCGAAGACGCTCAGAGACTCGTTGTAAACCCATTAAGCCAGATGATCTGGATGAGGTAGCTAGTCTTGACTTGGCTGCATTCAAAGCGCCTAGAAGAGGATTACTTGAATATGTCTATCAGAAACACCCAGAGCTATGTTACGCGATCAGGGATAAGGCTGAATTACAGGGATATATCATGGCCAAGAGGACACCTGGACAGGTAAAAATAGGTCCCTGGATCGCGTTAAACCATGAAGCCG
>WJJC01000162.1 GCA_014729945.1 Candidatus Bathyarchaeota archaeon | reverse complement strand
GTGATTGATGACTACCGTTTCTTGTTGAAGCAAAAAAAAGCCGAGTTACAGGAATACGAAGAAGGTAATGTTGATCCGGCTTTCATACAACTCTATGAGAACTATATTCAACTATCCGAGGAACAAGCAGAGCAAGGATTAGTGGAGTCCGCCATTGATTTACTTAACAATCTTGAAGTAGAGGTGCCCCCAACCGAAGCTGGCCCAAGTTGGAGGGAAAAATACTTTATACCCGCAGTGGGAGGACTCACAGTAATTGCCATCCTCGGAATAGTGCTACTTGTACGTACAAATAGCAGACTAGGGTTCCTTAAAATGGTGGTAGAGGACCAGATAAGAGAGATGGAGGCCCTTCAGAGCCGTGCCTCAAGGATTGATAGAAACCTCGCCCAAAGGCTTGACGAGATTAACACACGTTTGAAAGAGACGGAGAGAACATAATGAGCGAACTAGGATACAGTAGCATAATTCACATGGTCGGACTAGGAGGAGCAGGCACCAACATAGTAGAACATTTCATGAAACATGATAACACTATAGAACTCCTTGATAGTGGGGCCACACGCCTTAGCATGATGGCTATGGATATAGCTGATCCAGATATCAAGAGCCTTGACGACACGTATAACCGGATACTGGATCAAATGCGTCGAAAAGGGATTCCTCAGGAGAGATTAAACTTAATCGCTAAGAGCGTTAAATTTCCCAGCGCCGAAGCTATGTTTGACTTTGTACAGAATAAATTCGAGGAACATCTTCAGAACGAGGGCATAAAGATTGAGGAATATAATCCATGGCTACCCAGCACAGTGGCGATCCCTCCGCTTGCGGGAGGAGCAGGAAGACGTAGGAGCCTTGCCAAGGCCATTTATAATCTCAACTATTACCAGCTTGGTATAATCAAATCTTTCACTAACATGTTTAAGGACAATGCCCTCAGCAGCATCAGTAGTCCAATTATATTACTAGTATTCGGTTTGGGTGGTGGAACTGGCAGCGGTATGGCTATGGATTTCGCTAGACACTTACGGCAGGCAGTAGGATCCGGGGTGCCAATCATAGGGTTATGTGTACTCCCCTGCCCTGGAGACGACCCACCGGCCAAAGGATACAGCGCGTTCAACGCAATAAACGAACTAAGTCTACTTATCAATAGAGAAAAAAACGCGTTGCTTACAAAAGGGTTAGGCGAGGTATATAGAAACCCCTTCAATAGTGTTATGTTCCTGCCTTTAATGCCCGCTTATAGCAAAACGGGTAACATCATGGCTGCTCGTGAAGAGATAGACAAGATGATCGTGGAGATGATCTACGTCTTAATGGATTTTGATATGGCTGATCTCATGAGCGGCATAGGAACAGAGGTAGGTCTTACCGACAACTCTATCCATAATCTTAGCATGGTCAAGGTGAATTATCCTGTTGATTCATACGTGGAGGCATTCAAATCTAACCTTGAAAAGATGCAGCAACTCGCTGAGATAAGGAAAGAGAAGCTTGAGGTACTGGAAAAGCTCCAGAGGATCCTTGAATTAAAGAAAGACGAGATAAGTGACATCTACAAAGACTATCTCATCAAGACCAACGCGTACAATGCTGAGGAATTCGAGGAAAAGGTATACCAGATCATACACGGCAGCCCTCGCTTCGACGAGGATATAAACCTCTACGTGAGGGGTATCGAGGATCAAGTCAATAAATGGATAGATGAAGCCATACAGTTCGTATCAACGATCCAGCTTGTGGCAACAGACGGCACCATAGAGGACAGTGTAGCAAAACTCATACTGGATAGGGAAGATGCGGCTCCCATGGATAGCCTAGAGGGGATGATTCGTAACATTAGCAAGGTCCATCCTGAGTATAGGGAGCAGAAAGCCGCAATATTTGAACGCTTAGAACAACTGGTTCCCAGTAGCCAGGGCCTTACCATAAGACAGAAGAAGCTCATAGACGACTTCATGAACTTGGCTTCAGTAACCGAGAGAGCACTGGATATACTGACTCTCTATAACGAGAACAGGCATCTTATTGATGCCATTAGCAGACGTTACGAGATTCTCCCCGATGAGGATAAGCTAAACGTAAATTTCAAGGATATGAAAGCGGAGCTCACCACCATCTATCACTTGCTTCAACTTATGATAAAGTCCAGCAGCGATGAGATCAAGATGATAGATGAACATCTTACCTATTTACAGGCATTAATCGCAAAGTTCAGGTCTCGACGCGAGGAACTGGAGAATGGGTTAATCCGGGTGGAAGAAAAGAAGAAACGGATGGAGTTTGACCGGGATAAATACGAGAAAGAATCTAAGGGATTCAGTCTATTCGGGAAGAAGAAATACAGTAAGGAAAAACTCAGAGAAGTAGAGCGTGAACTTCAATCAGTGAGAGAAGAGGAAATTCATCTTAATAGTGAAGTAGACTCTGTGGAGCGGCTCTTAGAGTTTTATCAGGAACTATCAACAAAGCTGGAAGTAACCAGCGATTACAGGAAACAACTACAGACCGTTCTAGAGTTATCAGAGGATTATCAAGAGAAATTGAGTGGAATAATACAAAGCAATAGGTACTATGAGAGAACCACAGAGCTAACAGGCGACGAGCAGGGTAAGATCATCTACAAGATATTGGCAGAGGAAGAAGATCAGCTTGACAGGGAAGGTATACTTGAGGAGATACTGGATGTTGACCACTTCAAAGACTATATGAGGAGCATTGTCCGCATTTATAGGACTCCTAACATTATGGGTATGAAGAGCAGTTATCGCAGCGACTACCTATGGGTAACAGTGCAGACCCCGCAGGGCCTATGGGATGAAGACTTAACACAGGAGCTCAACACAGCCTTGGCTGGCTATGTTACCGGTGATGTCTCCAAGACTATAACTGTAAGAATTGTGGAGTGCCGCGATCCATGGGTGATAAGAATCGTGGTCATAGCTGGGCGGGGGCGCATAGAGGACTTGGCTCCATATGATGAGATGGAGCGTCTGAATAGGAAAGCCAGTGACTTTGAGAGCAGTCTAAGTAGGAGCTTCCTAGTTGAGCATAAGGGAACCCTTGATGAATTATTGGTAAAGCTTGAAGAGAAACTAGGTTCATCCTAGCATTATTGATTTGATTTTTTCCCACTTCTCATCGTCTACCAGTTCTTGTTCCACATTCATTTTGCTGAAGCGCTCAATCCTCTCATATATCTTACTGAATTTTTTGTCTGTATCGTAGTCTCCTACAAGTATGATTACGTCCACTCTGTCTCCGTATTCATCTACGAATAATGGCTCACATATCTGGGGGATATCAATGCCTATGCTGTCTTGGAGCCATTGGGTTACCTCAAATTCTAGTTGTCCTTTCTGGAAGTCGTCTTGATAGCTTAAAGGTGCCCGTACCAGTACGTAGACCATCTTAGCTGTTGTTAGATCAAATTTCATTAACGGCTGTTCGAGGGTTATCTCAAGTATATTCCTAAAGTTGTCATATATGTCAAGACTGCATCCTGTGGCCATTAACGGTGAGTATATTTTAACCCCATAGCTTTTAGAGAGCCTGTATAGTTCCCGTATAATGTTATCTTTGTCAAGTAGCATATCAACTAAGTAATCAATAATCTTCGTGTCTTCAAGAACATCCCCTGCACGGTGTACTCCTTTATACGCCTCCATCTTTCCTTGGTCTATCAGGATTAATGAAGTGGAGTTGTCTATCAATATACGGCCAACTGTGGAGAACGCATTGTACAGAGCGTCACTACTGTGGTTCATCGCAGGAAAAAGAGCTATCCCTATGGTGCTTTTTTCTTGATCAGCTAGGTATCTATGTATCTCCGGTAAGAGGCCTGAGCTTGAGCCCTCACTGATGTTTGACAGGCTCATGACTTCTTTATGATACCCGTATACTAGTTTTCCCAACTCCGAGTCTATGTTAATCCTATCAAGGTATTCCGCCATATCAAACCAGTAATGTGGCTCATATAGGGTGTCTGCGACCAGACTTTTCCTTGACTCTATGTCAACTGTTTTATGCTGTAAATCTTTTTTATGGATTACACGGAGAAGCGTATATACATCTTCTTCGTTAATCTTTGGTGAGTCTATGAGGGTCTCAAGGGTATACTGTCCCACTGAAACCACAGCCTTATCAGGTAGAACAGGTGATATTGCCTTTATCTGTTTCCTGAGGTATGCAAGGAGGTTAATTTCCGTGTTCGAGCTCAATGGAGGATTCAGCACCTAGCAACATATTGTGTGGAGGATAAGGATATGAGTTTCGCGTTATTTATGGACGATGAGTTCGGCAGGGAGACCGGTAAATTCGTTACTTTCATCATAAATATGGTTTCAATGGCTACAGGGTTTATTCTCATACCTCTTCTACCTATGCCTTTACCCTATATTGTAGCTTTTCTAGTTGCCTACGTAACCTATAAGGAAAACCCCTATGGGATGATGATTGGGAGTTTACTGATCAGCCTCGGGTTAGTATATCACTTATCACGAATAGGATTCTTCCATATCTTTCAAGGTCCTGTCTCTAAAATTATTATATTATCTTTCTTGATCGCGCCTTTCGCGGTTTGCCCCGCAGTGATTACCAATAATCTGCATATTATCGCTGTTGACATGGGGATTATCGCTGTAGCACTGTTATTTTTTGAAAATACTTTCTATTTGGCGATACCTCTGATATTGGTGTTTGCAACTATTTACAAAGGAAGGGGTATAGCCTTAACTTTCATCTATTATTCGTTTATATCTATACCTTTACAGGTTATTCAATATTTGAAGACGTTTCAGGAAGGTGTTTTTCCTCCTCTGTACACGCCGTTGAATATTATCTATGGTGATATTCAGAGCTCCCTGAGTTACATTAACATTGATGAGTTGAGGAAGGTGTTCAATAGCATCAGTGAGATCTTTTTATCCAAGGGTTTTGAGCGC
>WJJC01000023.1 GCA_014729945.1 Candidatus Bathyarchaeota archaeon | reverse complement strand
CTCTATGGCGCCTATAGAGGCTAAACTGTGGGAGGCTGTGCATATAGCACATATTCGTCTTGTTATGTCGGGTATCTTCTCATAGTAAAAAGATTTTATTGCGTGCTCAAAGAACCGGGGGCCCTCAAATATATTGAACTTGACATCCTGAACGAGACCATCTTTGAGGATTATGTCTATTCCGCCATGACCCTCCACTCTAGTGAACTCGTCAACCCTAATATTCTTACTCATCATCCAAGCCTCCTAGAAATTCCCCACCTATCTCACCACTAAATACACGCAACCGTTTCAGAATATCCTCTCGCGTATACCCAAGACCAATCAACATCTCATACTCTGCAGCGAAATTCTCAGCACCTTCCACAGGGCCACGGCACCCTATACAATCAACACCCAATCCCGGGCACCTTGCATCGCATCCTGCCCTAATTACTGGGCCCAGACATGGTTTCCCCTCTTCAGTAATAAGACAGGGATATTCATTGAGTTTGCATTCAACACATACGGGATATGAATAATAGGGAGGACTGTCACCTTGTAGTAGTGAGGTTATTCCCTTTAGAGTCTCTTCTTTCTCTACTGGACATCCGGGTATCTGAAAGTCCACTTTGATGTATTCTGTTATGGGTTTGGATAACCTGGCGTCAAAAAAGCTCTCATCAACGTCATATACGTCCTTGAGTCTCTCTTGTAGCGTTGTCTCACCGTTCCGCATAGACTGTATACAGCCCTCTATGGCGCAGTTACCCATAGCTATCAATATCTTGCTCCGTTCCCTGATTATCTTCAATTTCTCAAGATCATGCTGGGTAGATACGGTTCCCTCGATGAAGGCGATGTCTATGGGACCCTCTACTTTACGGCTGCTACCTTCCTGGAAATCCACGATATCGAATCTGCTAACCAGATCCAGTAACTCGTCCTCCATGTTTAATATCTGAAGTTGATCACCGCCACATCCGGTCAGGCTAAATATTCCAAGTTTTGGTTTACTCATCTTATATCATCCCCTTCGTGTTCATAGCGTCCCAGAGCGTAAATACGGGGCCATCCTTGCAGACATACTTGATCGATTTCCCCGTGCCCACGATACAGTGGCCACATTGGCCCACACCACACCTCATTCGGCGTTCTAGAGTCATATAGACTTCATCCGGATTGAAGCCCATCGTTTCTAGCTCCATCACTGTGAATTTGTACATGATTGGAGGCCCGCCTATGAGAGCCACAGAACTTTTACTTCGCTTATCCAACAGATTAAATAGCTTAGTTACCAGACCATGCGTACAACGGTCATCTCTTTCGCATTGTAACCCATAGCAGAACTCGTCTTCCTCATCCTCATAACTCAGATAGAGCTTGACACCTACTTTGTCCCCGTTCCTGAAATATTCCAGTATCTCGTCCTTGAAGAGCATTAGATCATAACATCTTACACCATAGAGGAAACTTATCTCACCAAAGTTCTCTCTATTGTGTAACGCGTATTGAAGCACCCCTCGTATGGGGGCTATGCCCAATCCACCTGCAACCAGTAACAGATCCTTTCCGTTTAGCTCTTCCATGGGGAATCCATTCCCGTAAGGTCCTCGGACCCAGATGGTGTTACCCACCTTTTTCTGGTGAAGGGCGTTAGTTACTCGCCCAGCGTTTCGGATACAAAGCTCTAGTCCTGGTTCATCGGTCTGTGATGTACAAATAGATATAGGGGCTTCCCCCACACCCATTACACCCAGTTTTACGAATTGACCTGGCATGTAGCTAAATTCTTGGGCATCCTTACTGTCTTGAAATCTCAGGGTTATCAGTTTCTCTATATCCGTCATATCCTGTATCTCGGTGATCCTCGCCTTCATTGGTGATAGTGGATTACTTTCTGTCACAGGTCTTCACCTCGTAGTTTGTTTAATATCTCAACGTAGTCTATTTCAGCTGGACAAAAATCGGTACACCTTCCGCAACCCACGCAATTAGTCATTCCTTCTTTTAAACTTCCCTTGCAGTTTATCCTGTTTCTAAGACGTTCCCTTGAAGTAGCTCTGAAGTTATGGCCTCCAGCTACTAAGCCATGCTCCTTGAGCATACAGGAGTACCATTTTCTAATCCGTTCACCCGTTTCTAGGTTTAGGTCCACATAATCCTGCACATCATAGCATCTGCATCGTGGGCACACCAAGTTGCATGAGCCACAACTGAGACACTTCTCGCCGTACTCCCCCCATATTGGGCTATCATAGCTCATATCGAGAAGATCCTGGAGCCCAGACATCTCCAAGCTCTTGGTAAAGGATTCCAGTCGTTCTTTCTCTGCTTTCTTATAGAGACTGAAATCCTCTTCTGTTACATCTTGGAATAAGGAAAGATTCTGTTCTACTAGTTGATAGCCCTTAAGAGAACCAACTCGAACAAAGTATTTCTCTCCGATGTCATGTAGAAATAACTCGAATCCGTTATTTGCATAGTCTGTTCCTGTGGATTTACAGAAACAGTACTCATCAGGAGTACAGCTAATCCCAATAATTGTAGTGTTATCTCTACGTTCACTATAATATTTATCCGTGAATGACTCCAAGTAGACTTTGGCTAGTAGATTTAATGCATTCAAATCACATGCATGAACACCGAACAAAACAACTGGTCCATCTATAGCCTGTACCTCATAGTACTCCTCTGTCTCTTTGTCGAAGGTAAATATGATCTCTTCTGGGGATATGAAGAACTTTTTAGGTGGAATCATAGTTCGAGAGTAATCAAGATCTGCTTCCCCCAGTGAGGTTACTTCTTTGAAGCTATGAACATCCTGGCTGATCTTTAGGGGTGCAAATATCTTACCTGATTTAAGTAGATTATTGCTGAACTGATCGAGATTTTCTTTTTCTAATATCTTATTTAGCTGCTCTGTCAAAGCTGGGAACCTTAAAGGATATTTACCGTATTTACTATAATTATGTTTATGGATAACTAAATTTAACTAGATAAAATACAATCGACATAAAACGATGATGGTTTCGACACATAAAGAAAGGGTTAATAGACACCAATATGAACTCACCGGGATTCCCAACCAGTGAAACAGCAATGAGTAAGAAACCAAATCAAATAGCACAAACTATACAAAAAAGCGGAATCACTAAAACCCGCTTGGACTCCTCAAGATTATTAATACTAGGAATACTAGCTGGCGCTTATGTAGGGTTCGGAGCACAGATAGCAACAACCGTGGCAATCGATGCAGCGCAGTACGTTGGATTAGGGTTATCCAAGTTGATCATAGGCACAGCCTTCTCTGTTGGATTGATGCTTGTTATACTAGGAGGCGCTGAATTATTCACTGGAAACAGCCTCATATGTTTATCACTTATTTGTGGCGAGATCAAGATACAGGATCTAATTAGAAACTGGTCCCTCGTCTATCTAGGTAACTTTTTGGGTTCAATCATACTCGTATACATCATCTATAATACGGGGCTCTACAATATGGGATCAAACGCATTAGGAGTTACAGCTATAAGCATAGCAAACGCCAAGGTAAACATCACTTTTGCACAGGCATTCTTCAGAGGAGTTGCGTGCAACTGGCTCGTATGCCTTGCAGTCTGGATCGCCACTTCAGCTGAGAAAACTTCTGGTAAAATACTGGCATGCATATTCCCCATCATGGCTTTTGTTGGCAGCGGATTTGAGCACAGTATAGCTAACATGTTCTTTGTTCCTATGGGGATAATGTTGAGAGAAATACCTAGTTTGATAATTCAATCTGGGTTGGACTTGAGTAACCTGAACTGGGTGGGGTTCATAGTTAAAAATCTCTTACCAGTCACTCTGGGAAACATAGTTGGAGGCGGATTCTTCGTAGCAACATTATATGGTTATGTGTATGGGAAACAGGAATCTTAAGAAAGTGTTTTTATTAATGATCTCGCAGTCAACTTAACAGCCTCATCGCTATTGAATCGTGGACTCCAGCCTGTCCCGCAAAGCATACCCATATCAAGCTGCATAATTTTGACATCCCCTTTCCATCCACGCCCACCATCAACACCCCCCGTTAGCTTGATGTCTGCATCAGTCACCCCCATCTCATCCTTCACAATTTCCGCTATCTTCAGTACATTAGTTCTGTCCTGTGACCCTATGTTGTAGATTGCTACTTGTTCACTTGATTGAACACCATTCATTATACCAGCGACGCAGTCATCTACATAGAGATATGATTTGGATTGACTGCCATCACCCAATACTTCCAGCGTAGATGGATCCGCCTCCAGTTTCTTCACGAAATCGTATATAACACCATGGTTACTGCGAGGCCCCACCACGTTCGCCAATCTAAAAATCACTGATTTAAAGCCATTCATTGATGCATAAGCCGATAGGAGTCCCTCGCAGGCTAGTTTAGATGCACCATACATGGAGATCGGTTTAAGAGGGCCATAATCCTCCATGGTTGGAATCTGATCGGCTTCACCATAAACCGTGCTTGTAGATGTAAAAACGATGAAATCTTGACCACCATCTTTTCTCATGGCTTCAAGCAGGTTATACGTGGCCTCAATATTCTGCTTAAAATGATCCTCAGGGGATGCTTTCTTTACATTTACCTCAGGATTAGCAGCTAGATGGAAAACGTGATCGCAGCCC
Source organism: Candidatus Bathyarchaeota archaeon (assembly GCA_014729945.1). Next base: position 3,219 of record WJJC01000023.1, on the reverse strand, counting down.
TTAACCACCTCATTCATGAAAATTTGATCCAGTAGATCACCTTCAATGAACTCGAATGACTCATTCCCGATCCACTGAGATAAATTAGACATACTCCCTGATGAGAGATTATCAACAACCCTAACAGGTTCCCCCTTGCTGATGAGATAGTCCACGATGTGACTGCCTATAAATCCTGCTCCGCCAGTAACCAGCGCCTTCAACGTAATCCAGTATCAATATGGCTTCTCTGATAAATGATTACTCCATATACCATGAATAGTAGACCGCGAAAAAGATCTGGGTAAGGAAAAAACCAGCTACTGCGGCTACGAAGTAAGTCAAGTTAAAGAAACCTCGTAGGTAAAAATGTATAAAGACAGCAAAGACTAAGCTAAAGACTCCGTTGAATACCTCCTGTATTGCCTTCAATGGGTATATTTTTAATACGTATCGTAACACGCCTGAAGCTATTCCCCAGATACCCATTGCCATCATAAACCAGTAACCTGCCTCTAAAACAATATTAGGCGGCGCAACAACACCCCTCTGGGGGATGGAGAGAATCCAGGATAAAAAACCAGTAAGAGACTCAGGAGTGTTTACTATAATAGTGGTGGCAACCACTAGGAAAACTCCAAGATTGATGACACCAAAAGGATCAAAGTTTGTTAAATCCTCTAGGGGAATTAATTCACGGGAATCAGACTCTATTACTCTGGGTCTAGCTAGGAATGGTATACGGACGCCTCTTCCACTGTGAGTGACGTAGGTTCTGCTCACCTTATCCAAGTATTTATCCCGAGCTATATGAGAGGACGTTACCCCTGCAGCTACATCGATTAACAACAACACCCAGTGAGCCTTAGACAGATTCCTTAAGACAGTACCAGATACCCCGGGTTTTCCCCCGTCTCTTGATAACACCATTAAACCTAGTAATTGTTTACCGAAAGTAGAGCCATAAATTAGCTCCAGTACAATAGAGTAAATGATCTGTACCAAACCAAGGTAAAGGGGAAGAGCCCATATACCGCGCCAAGCCCAATTTCCCCCCCAAAGGGATCCAATCATCAAAGGGATAAAAGCAAATACACTGAGCAGAAACCCCAGAACCATGACGATAAAAAGGTCAATTAAATAAGCAAAGATTCGAAGAGCCCATAAACTCTGAATCCTAAAATCACCTAATAGAGACTCAAGCCCCTCAGCCCGAGTGACCTTACTAAGCATTGCACCACATCTTTTACAATATACATCACCGTGAGCATTGTTCTCCCCACATTTTCTGCATCTAGGCATCTTCTTCAGTTTTCTCTGATATGATTACTGGTTTAAAGAGATTGATATTAAACGGAGTCGAAGCGCCATTTTAGGTCAAACATGCTACCCAGAGCCTTGGCTACCCTTGGATGAGATGTCAAAGCAGCTTCTCGGAGAAATAATGGGACACCTTCTTCTTCGACGAGGAACAAAGCCTTTCCATCTGAATTAGGGTCTATAATGCAGCCTCGTATCTCCACCTCGTTACTGAATTTGATTTGTATGTTATCATGGAAATATTTATTCAATTGTTCTAGGGTTTGTTCCTGTTTCTCCGCGTCCTTGGGGCTAAGGGTGTCGGGTTTTCTCATGAGCATCTTGGTCATTACTTCTCGTTTAGTTGCTTCCATTAACTCTTCTTTTACCTCATCAAAATATTCCATAGCACGTGTGGATATCAATAAGGTATTTTTAGCCTGCCGATAGAGCTTCCGGGTCTCTTCCAGAGAGACGTCTCCTACACTCACTATTCTTATGAGACTTGTTCTGGGCTCAGCTGTTCCTGCTTTTAGAAACACTTTTTCGGCTACGGATTCAAAGTCGTCTCGGTAAGACTCGATTACACTGAGTTCTTTTCTTATCTCCTCTCTAGTGGCAGTAACTAGGGCGTCCGCTATCTCCTGGGGAGCCAATGGGGCATACAGAGCGGGCCGCCCAGGTCTCACTATGATTAAACCTTTCTGACTGAGTTCATCCAATACCCCATATATTCTGGCGTTGGGAACCCCACTTGCTTTACTAAGTATTGTGGCTTTTGTTTCCCCTAGATACATTAAGTGAGCTAGGGCGGATGCCTGGTACTCATTTAGACCCATGTTAGTTAACTGGAATTTTACTTGGTTTATTTGAGGTTCCATATTCTTCGCCTTGTTGTTGATTGTGTTTAGATAACAGGATTTATAAGAGATAAACTTACTATCCGAAAGTAGTAACATCAATCGGTAATGTGAATACAATGAAAGTAATGATAATGGGAATGGACGGCTACCTAGGCTGGCCTTTAGCCATGTACCTCGCAGACAGAGGACACAAAGTCTGCGGCATAGATAATATGTTAAGAAGAAAAATGGTCGCTGAAATAGGAAGCCAGAGCATCACCCCAATAAAAAAAATGGAAGAACGAATAGAAGCATATAAAAAAGCATCAGGTAACGACCTCACATTCTATAAGGGCGACCTCACAGAGTCTGCTTTCGTAAATCTAGCCATCAAGAAAGAAGAACCAGAATGCATAGTACAACTGGGTCAAGTTCCAAGTGCACCTTATAGCATGATTGACGTAGATCACTGTAATTTTGTCCAGCATAACAACATCATAGGACACAATAACATCTTATTCGCGATCAAGGAAAACGTACCTGACTGTCATCTTTTAAAACTAGGTACCATGGGAGAATACGGTACACCAAACATAGATATCCCCGAGGGATTCTTTGAGGTAGAATACAGGGGAAGAAAAGACGAGTTACCTTTTCCCAGGCAGCCTGGAAGTTGGTATCATCTAACCAAGGTCCATGATACGTGGAACCTTATGTTCGCTAACAAGATCTGGGGAATCAGTGCTACAGATGTTATGCAGGGTGTGGTTCACGGACTTAATACACCTCAGATGGTTGATGATGACTTGCTCACAAGGTATGATGCTGACGAGGTCTTCGGTACAGCCATCAACAGGTTCTGCGCACAGGCAGTAATTGGACACGAGTTAACACCATACGGTAAGGGTGGACAGACCAGGGGGTATCTAGCGTTACGTGATAGCATGCAGTGCTTCACCATAGCGATCGAGAACTCGCCAGAAGAAGGAGAGTACAGAGTATTCAACCAGTTCGATGAGACGTACAGCGTTAACGAGTTAGCCGAACGTGTCTCCAAAGTTGCTCAGGAGTATGATCTGGAGGGTAAGATATGGAATAT
>WJJC01000022.1 GCA_014729945.1 Candidatus Bathyarchaeota archaeon | reverse complement strand
GATTTGCGGCTCATCACCAAGGTTCCTCATAAACGTATGTACCAGAAATTCCCTAACTCTAGAAAGTTCAGTGACTGGTATAAGGATCTCATAAAGTTGGCTATTGAACCTCTTGAAAACGGGGATTTAGAGCTTCCAGAGGAGGAATATGAGGAATGAGCCTTAGAGATCTTGCGAATCCGAAAAAGAATAACAAACCCAAGAAAAAATATACACGGAAATTAACCGCGAAACAAGTCCGGGCTATGAAGAAACGGGGATATGATGCTGAGCGTGAACTCGTACATATGTTCAGAGATGAGGGTTATGACGCCATACGTGTTCCAGTTAGTGCGCCTAGTAGGGAGCCTCTTCCAGATGTATTTGCTATAAAAGATGACGCCATAATCTCAATTGAGGTAAAGTCACAGGAACGTTACGCTTATTATAAGAAAAACCAAGTGCAGAAACTATTTGAGTTCCTTGAGATGCACAAGATCTACCCTCGTAGATACGCAGTTTTAGCTGGCAAGTTCAAGTATAAGGGCTGGTGGTTTGATATCGCGGACAAACTAGGTGATTATCTGATTAAAATCGACCAAGGAATGACATGGAACGAGCTATTAGCCAAAATCTCCTAGGTTATTAGGTAAATCGTTTAAATAGAGTCCCTTCAAAGCTTTTACTAGAATTATTCCAGTGATGCTATGATCGAAAAACTTGATTATTCAAAGGCGAGAAAAACTTGCCCAGAGGATTTTATAACCTGTGAAGCAACCAGCGAACTAAAGCCATTAACAGAGATTATTGGCCAAGAACGCGCTGTAAAGGCTCTCCAATTTGGATTAGATATCCAGGAAGAAGGTTTTAACGTATATGTTGCGGGTTTACCCGGAACAGGTAAGAAGACAGCGATAACGACCTTTCTTGAGCAGAAAGCAAAAGAGATAGAGGTACCGCCAGACTGGTGTTATGTTTATAATTTTGAGGAAAACCAGAAACCTAACGCCCTAAAACTCCCACCAGGTAAGGGCTCAGATTTCGTTAAAGATATGGAAAAATTCGTTGAAAACATGAAGAACGCCATAGTCACTGCTTTTGAAAGCGAGGATTACGCTAATCGAAGAGAAGAAACTCTTAAAGAATATGAGGAAAAAAAGCAAGAGTTAATGCGTGAGCTTAATGAGAAAGCTCAGGAAGCTGGTTTCGTTATTCAGCGTAGCCAGATTGGGATGGTAATAGTCCCTGTGATAAATGGACAAGTGATAAATGAACAGCAATTCAGGATGCTACCTCAAAACGTTAGAGAGGACATACAGGAACGGCGACGAAAACTCCAAGATGAGATGAGATCCGCGTTAAGAGAGTTCAGGGATATTGATAGAGAAGCAGAATCCGAGATAGAGAAATTTAACCGAGAAGTAGCTAATTTTGCACTTGATCCACTTCTTGAGAGATTAAAAGAAGAATATGGAGAGATAAAGGAATGTCTAGAATATCTTGAAGCTGTTAGGGAAGACGTACTGGAGAATCTGGATAACATCGTAGGTGCACAACAGGAGCCAGATAATCCTCTTGCACAGATGATGGCAAGAAATAGACCTGATCCAACTGATAGATATCAGGTTAATCTCATTGTTGATAATAGTAAGTTAGAAGGAGCTCCAGTAGTAATGGAGATGAACCCGGGTCATGACAGACTCTTTGGGGCAGTGGAGAAAGAGGCAAGATTTGGGGCACTTGTAACGAACTACACCATGATTCGTGGGGGCAGTGCCCATGATTCTAATGGTGGGTTTTTAATTATACCCATCGAGGAACTTGCAAAAAACCCTGGCAGCTATGACACTCTTAAAAGAACAATATTAAACAAAGAACTTGAGATCGAGGAACTTGCTGCAAGGCTGGGTTATATTAGTACAAGGAGCCTTAACCCAGAGCCTATTCCATTCACTGCTAAAGTGATCCTAGTAGGAGAACCACGTTTCTATAATATGCTATATCAATTAGACTCCGAGTTCAAGAAGGTGTTCAAAGTCAAGGCCGAGTTTGATAGCACAATGGATCGCACCCCAGAGAATATTCAAGAGTACGCTAAATTCATGTGCACTCTTAGTAACAAGGAAGAGTTAAAACATCTTGATAGCACTGGAATCGCTGAGATTGTAGAATATAGCAGTCGTCTGGCATCAGATCAAGAAAAACTATCAACACAGTTCGCAGATGTAAGCGACATCATCCGTGAGTCCAACTATTATGCAAAACAGGATGATAACGAGTATATTACAGGAGATCATGTGAAACAAGCAATCGAAGCTAAGGTCTATAGAAGTAACTTGATCGAGGAAAAGATAAGCGAGATGATTGAACGAGGCAGTATCCTTGTCGATACTGATGGCGAAATAGTAGGCCAAGTAAATGGACTCGCGGTAATGGGGTTAGGGGACTATATGTTCGGTAAACCCACAAGAATCACAGCCAGCATTGGACTTGGAAAAAAAGGAATCATAGATATCGAGAAACAGGCTGAAATGGGTGGACCAACACATACCAAGGGCGTCCATATTTTAACCGGTTTCCTGACAAACAGATATGCCAAGAGACATCCATTAAGTCTTACAGCTAGGCTTACCTTTGAGCAAAGCTATAGTGGAATAGATGGAGATAGTGCTAGCAGTACAGAGACTTATGCATTGATGAGTGCATTAAGCGAGGTACCCATTAATCAGGGATTCGCAGTAACTGGCTCTGTTAATCAGAAAGGCGAGGTTCAGGCAATTGGCGGAGTTAACCAGAAAATAGAAGGCTTCTATGATCTCTGTAAGTTTAGAGGCCTCACTGGCGATCAGGGTGTGGTCATTCCTGAGAGCAATGTTAAGAACCTCATGTTACGCGATGACGTTGTTAAGGCTATCGAGGAGGAAAAGTTCCACATCTACCCGGTGAAGAACATTGATGAGGGTATAGAGGTCCTGACAGGCGTTCCAGCCGGTGAGCCCGATGAAAAAGGAAAATTCCCCAAGGATACCATAAACTATATGGTCCAAGAGAGACTGGATGAGATGGCTGAACGTCTCTCCAAATCTAAAACTGAAGAAGAAGAGTAAATCACACCCTTTTTTATTCACCTAGTAGCTTATTTTTGGGAATAGTAAATGTCTGAGGAGATCTATGACGTAATAATCGTGGGGGCTGGACCCGCAGGATTAACAGCGGGACTCTATACCTCAAGGCACAATAACAAAACCTTGATTCTGGAAGGAAACAAAATAGGGGGAAAAGCCTTGGAAGCTCACTGGGTAGAGAATTACCCCGGCTTCCCAGAGGGTATTAGTGGACCTGATTTGATGGCTTTAATGGAGAAACAGGCAAGAGAGTTTGGAGTCGAGTTCAAGAAAGAGACGGTTATCGGTATTAGTGATCTAGGGGAATTGAAAATGCTCAGCACCCGTTCCGGGGGATTCTATCAGGCTAAATCCCTGATTATAGCCTC
>WJJC01000161.1 GCA_014729945.1 Candidatus Bathyarchaeota archaeon | reverse complement strand
TTACTGCTTGAACTTTATTTTGATAGTGTTGAACATGGGGCCTCCGCCTATTTTCTGGGGAGTTCCGGGTGCTAGGCTGTTCTGGGGGGTTCCAGTCTCATCTATTATTTCTCTGGGGGCCCAGATTACTCCCGGTGTTATTCTATTAGTCACCTTTACCTTCACCATGAGTTTTCCTTTTTCATTGTAGACGCAGTGTTTTCCGCCATCAGTGAGGTTGTGCTTCTCCGCGTCCCGGGGGTTGACCCATACAGTGCAGGGCATATCACCGTATACATCCCTGAACTGGGTGTGAGTATACTGTGGGAGGGCGCTGTTCAGCATTATCAGTTCATCATTCTCTGTGTGTATCTCTATTTGATGTGGTAGAGGAGATACACCTTCTTGTACGGTTGTTGATGTGAACTCGATTTTACCCGATGGGGTCTGATATTCATTAATTGGCCTGTATCTTAGCGTAAGGCTTTTACTGTTTAGTAGGTCTCTGAATTCTCCGTCTTTGAAGGCGTTCTGGAAGTTTTTCATCATATCCGTCCATGGGTCCACGTGTACCCATGGTTCATTTACGCCTAGTCTCTGGGCGAGCTCCAGCATAAGGGGGTGTTCGTCTCGGCTCTCAGCTAGCGGCTCTATGGCTTTAGATGCTAACCTGACGTAGGGATGTGAGTCTGATATTATTACATCGGTTTTTTCAAGGTAGGTGGTAGCTGGTAGTACGATATTTGATAGCTTCGCGGTTTCAGTGAGGTGTGTATCGTGGACTACGAGGAAACAGTCGTCTCGTTTGAATCCTTTAATGATGTTGTTGCTATCGGGAAGGGTTAGAGCAGGATTCATTCCAACCACGTAGACGAATTTGAATTCTCCGGCTGCGAGTCTTTCCCCGATGCTTATCATGCTCACTACTCTGGGTTTCTTGCCTGTTAATGTGCCTCCGTAGATGTCTCCATCGATTAGGGGGCCACTACTGTTAGTGTAGTAGAATCCACGGTGCTCTCCCAGTAAGGCGGGTAATAGTGAGACGGCTCTGCATGACTCGGCGCCTGTTAGACTCTTGTTTAGCCCCAAGCCTATCATGAATACAGTGGGGGAGTTACGGAGAAGGTTGCCTAGTTCTTTTACTCCTTCCCAGCTTACCCCTGTGACTTTTTGTACTCGTTCAGGGGTCCATTTTAGGGCTTCTTCTCGGTACATCTCGTACCCGAGGGTGTGTTTCTCTATGAAGCCATTGTCTACCATGTTATTGGTTATTAGATAGTAAGCGATGCCATATGCCAGAGCGACGTCTGTGCCGGGTTTCGGGCATATCCATAGATTAGCCAACTCGGCGGTATCGGATTCACGGGGATCGATAGCTATTATCTTGGCGTCGTTTATGTTTCTAGCTTTGGTTGCCTGTGCCCATTGATGTGGACTGCTGGTCTTGGCGTTGAATCCCCATAAGATGATGTTCTTTTTCTTAGCGAGGTCCATGGGTTTGGATCCATAGGTTAAGCCGTAGTGAAGCCCGATTCCTGCGTGTCCGCTTGCGGAGCATACGGTGTAATCAGTCATGGTGACGCCTAGGGCGTTCCAGAGCCGCTTACTGTAGCCATTGGTTAGATAACCTGTGTTGCCTGCGTAGTCAAGGAGTAGGATCGAGTCTCGTCCATACGTCTCTAAGGTGTCTCTGAGTTTTTCCTCAACTTGGTCGAGTGCTTGACTCCATTCTACTTTGTTGTATCCGGTCTCGGGGCTGGTTTTTCTGGTATAAGGGTATAGTACCCGCTCCATACTGGTGGTGTGGGTGGGATCACCCTCGGCTCGGGGGCATGTTAATCCATTTGTGAAGGGGTTATCGGTGCTAGCTTCTACTTTTATAATGGTGTCATTGTCTACGGTTACGTCCAGCCAGCAGGCGTCGGGGCAGTCACGTGCGCACATGGTCTTTATTTTCTTCAAAGGAACACCAGAACACAAAATACAGTATAAGATGATTAAAATGAGTATCCCTGACTATTTGCAATTTGATGTTAATTTTCAGTCTACGTTAACCAGAAACTATATTAAGCGCGTAACGGAGAAGGTGCTTTAAAATGGTGTAAATGAATGGGTTTCCGTGGAAAATTTGAGAATGCGGAAAAAGCCCTCACATTTAATGATGTTCTTTTGTTACCTGGCTGGACTACTCTTGAGCCCAGTGAAGCTAATGTAATGAGCAGGATAACCAAGAATATCGAAGTCAACATCCCACTTATCGCAAGCCCTATGGATACAGTTACCGAGGCAAAGATGGCTATAGCATTAGCCAGACAGGGAGCCCTCGGCGTATTGCATAGGAACTGTAGCGCCAAGGAGGAAGTGGAGATGGCGAGGAGGGTTAAACGCGCAGAGGCAGTAATCATTAGGGACGTAATCACTGTATCACCTGATATCACGGTGGAGGAGCTTCTCAGAGAGATGAAGGAGCATGACATCAAGGGCTTCCCGGTGGTGGATGATGAGAGCAGGTTACAGGGAATAGTTACCTGGAGAGACGTGCGGTTAGCTGAGCATGAGCTCTTGATTAAGGATGTTATGACGGAGGATGTAATAACTGGGACAGAGGAGACGGATCTGGAGCAGGCGATAAAGATCCTTCACGAGCACAGGATAGAGAAACTCCCAATAGTTGACAAGGAGGGGCGAGTACAAGGTTTGATCACGATGAAGGATATCACCCTCAAAGGCAAGTTCCAAGACGCTATCAGGGACGAGGAGGGCAGGCTCATCTGTGCAGCGGCTATCAGTCCTTTTGATCTTCCCAGGGCTAAGGCTATTGATAGGTATGTGGACATAATTGTGCTTGATGTCAGTCACTTCCATAACAAGAACTGCTTTGAAGGAGCAAAGGAGATCATAAAGGTGGTTGACGCCGAGGTTATCGTAGGTAATATCGGGACATATGAGGCGGCTGAGGATATAATCACGAAGCTCGATGGCGTAGCTGGGCTAAGAGTTGGTATAGGAAGCGGCAGTATATGTAGCACCAGTGTGGTTACAAGAGCAGGTGCCCCTACTTTGTTTGCTACTAGTCAGGTAGCGGATGCAGTCAAAGACTATGAGGTGGATATACCTATTATCGCTGATGGGGGTATGAGAAACCCTGGTGACGTCGCGGTGGCCATGGCTGTGGGCGCAAGTTGTGCCATGATGGGAAATGTCTTCGCGGGTTGCAGTGAGAGTCCGGGTCGTTTGGTGGCCATGGAGGGACGCTACTATAAGGAGTATTATGGTATGGGTAGCGCTAAGGCTCGTGAGAAACGCTTCGTACAGGACAGGTACAGTAAACCCAGTAAGTCCATCAACGAGGGCGTTGAGGGGTGGGTACCCTATAGGGGACCGGTTAATGATATCCTCGGGGAGTTCACCGGTGGATTGAAGGCGGCTATGGGTTATGTGGGAGCGGCTACTATCCCTGAGGTGTGGGAGAAGGCGAGGCTGGCTTTGGTGACTGAGCATGGTGCGAGTGAGGCGGCTCCTCATGATATTTTCCGCCCTGGGCCTAGCAGGTCTTTCTAAATTATTTGATATTTTTTCATCAATATTGCATTTCTGTGTAACCCAAAGCCTATAATTGTATTGTCTGTGCTATAGGCATATTAGGTGAGAAATTTGATAGAAAGGGTGATTATCAGTGTATACGATAAGCAGGGACTGGAGTATCTAGTTCCTGTTCTAGGAAAATATGATGTAGAGATCATTAGCAGCGGTGGCACTGCTAGACGGATCAAGGAGATCGGGTACAGTAACCTGGTCGAGGTAAGTGAGTATACGGGTCACCCTGAGAGCCCAGGTGGATTGGTAAAGACCCTTCACCCAAAGATACACGGAGGGTTATTGATGGATAGAGATGACCCGGAGCACAAGAAGTGGATGAAGGAGAACGGTATCGAAGCCATTGACCTCGTTGTGGTGAATCTGTACCCCTTTGAGAAGGTAGTCTCTGAGGGCGCTGATCTCTTAGAGGCGGGTCATAACATAGATATTGGTGGCCCAACCATGACACGAAGCACGGCCAAGGCCAGCCTCCTGTATGATGATACATGTATAGTCTCGGATCCAGATCAGTACGCTGAAGTTATTGGGGTTCTTGAGGAGAATGAGGGCGAGTTGACTACGGAGCTGAGGAGGCGTTTTGCTCTCACCGCGTTTAAGCGGACAGCGGAGTATGATGCCGCTATCGTTGATTATTTGGAGGATGCACTATGAGTAAGAAGAAATCAATTAGAAAGAAGTATAGTACGAAACTTGAGGAAGATTATCCGGAGAGCATGAAGATCATCATAGGTGATGAGGAAGTGGTCTACAGGAAGCATATGAGTCTGAGGTACGGTGAGAACCCGCATCAGCCAGCGGCTTTCTACAGCCCCACAGAGGGACCATTAACGGTAGGAGATATCAAGCTCTTAAAGTCAGGGAAATCCGGGCTCAGCATGACTAACGTTGAGGATACTAATAATAGCACCCGGATAGTGAGTTACTTCGATCAGCCTGCATGTGCTGTGATGAAGCATGTGAACCCCAGCGGGGCGGCGGCTCAGAACGGGGATGAGCCACTGGTAGAGGTGTATAAGAAGGCCCGGGATTGTGATAGTCTTGCTGCTTTCGGTAGCGTGGTTGGGTTTAACCGCGTGGTGGATGTGGCTACGGCGGAGGAGATTATGAACAGCTACGTGGAGGGCGTGGTGGCGCCGGGTTATGAGGAGGGGTGCATGGAGTTCTTTGAGGAGAAGAAGAACATCAGGATCATGCAGGTGGATGGCCTCGAGGAGATTAGTAGATTCACGGGTGACCCTATGCGTCCACTGGATATCAGCGTCCAGAGTGATGGTAGTGTAGTCTTACAGGCACCCATGTTGACCAATATACGGAGCATAGAGGATCTAAGGGTGGTTACGGAGACGGAGCCCAATATGCAGGAGTTGAAGGATCTATTGTTCAGTTGGTATATTTGTATGAATGTCAGGAGTAACGGGGTTGTATTGAGTAAGGAGAACGCAACCATCGGTATTGGTACGGGTCAGCAGGACAGGGTTACCGCTGTCAAGCTGGCGCTGGAGAAAGCGGAGATGCGGGGGCACGAGGAGATGATTCCTGGGTCTGTTTTGGCCAGTGACGGGTTCTTCCCCTTCAGGGACAGCATTGATCTCTTGGCAGAGTACAGTGTATCTGCTTGCGTACAGCCCGGCGGCAGTATACGGGACCGGAAGGTTATCGAGGCCTGTAATGAGCACGGCATCACCATGGCATTCACAGATGAACGCTGCTTCCGCCACTTCTAAAAAACCCTATTTT
>WJJC01000160.1 GCA_014729945.1 Candidatus Bathyarchaeota archaeon | reverse complement strand
CCGTGGCCTGTTGCTAGTGCCTGGAATAGTACGTACGCTTCTTCTCCTCGTACTTCGCCGACGATTACATAGTCTGGTCGGTATCTGAGGCTTACCTTGATTAAGTCGAATAGGGTGATGTCTCCCTGTCCTTCTGTGGTTGTGAAGCTTTCTCTGCTGTTTAACTGTGTCCAGTTGGAGACTGGGGGGCTTAGCTCGGGTACTTCTTCCGCGGTCACTATCTTATCGTTCTGGCTTAGCAGGCTCAGTAGGGCGTTTAGCATGGTGGTTTTTCCTGAGCCTGTGCCTCCTACTATCATGAAGCTTTTCTTGTGTTCGAGTATTAACCAGAAGTAGGCTGCGATTCGTGCGCTTATTGTACCAAAGTTTATGAGGTCTAGTATGCTGAGTGGTTCGGCTCTGAATTTCCTGATACAGAAGGTGCTTCCTTTTACGCTTACCTCATTCATGAAAGTAGCTGCTAGCCTGTGTTTTTCGGGTAACATGGCGTCGAGTACGGGTTGGGCGCTACTGATGTGTTTACCTGATTTGTGGGCTAGTTTTACTATGAAGTCGTTAAGGGTCTGGGTGCTCTTGAATGTGATATTGGTGGGGATACTCTCGTATTTTCTATGCCATATATATACAGGCATATCCAGTCCGTTGCAGCTGATATCCTCTATCATGGGGTCCTCCATAATCACCTGCATTGGACCATACCCAGTCAGATCTCTTACAACGTAGTAGAAGATGCTATCCCATTGCTCTATCGTGAATTTTCCGAGGGCCTTGTGATATTTTTCTGCGATTACCTCGGCTTGCTCATAAACATACTCAATTGGATCAATATGCTCTTCCGTGGGAGATGTGAATTCCTTGCTAAGTATCCTGACTATTTTCTGATAAGTATCATATTGTTCCTGGGTAAGCTCTACTTCTTCCACGAAATAGTATAAGCCTTCACCCAGTTCCGGTGAGGAAACTATCTTAACCTTAGAATTCGGGGGGTTTACTTCGTATTCGTCTATGATCCTGTACTCTGGCTTGACTCTTCTTGTATGAACTTTCTCGATCTCGGTTTCATCTTCTTTTTGCTGTATTTTGCCTTTTAACCATTCCACGAGACTCATTTGTCAAGCCACCTTAATTAATTGAAAATAAAAAGAGGAAGGATTGGTTTGATTACACAAGCGAAACAAGCTTAATGTAATCCATTCCACCAGCGCTGTGAATCTTAACGTCGATAGTAGTACCTGATGAATAGTATGTGTTCGGGATTAGTATGTATATAGTTGTTGTATCTCCACTTGCTAGTGTAGAACCTGGACTCTCACTTAGATTAGTTGTAATCTCTGAATCAAAGCTTGAGATATCTGGATCGTCGTAACCTGTGCTGTTTATTGGTTTCTGGTTTATGAACAACTTATTCAGTGTCGCATCTGCTGATCCTGCGTTCTTTAGCTCAAGCGTAATGTTCCAGCCACCCGTTTCCTTTTCTGACCATGCACTTGAGATCTCAACTTTCTCAAATGATGTGTATTGGCTGCTGATGCCTCCCATCCAGTAGGATACTCCTACTGCGACGGTTATGGCTACTGCTACTAGGATGACCGTGGCGATTACTGGGCTCACAGCTTTACGTTTTTGAGGATTCATTTCTCTCTCTTAACCTCCTTACCCGGTTAACAGGCTGTTATTTATAAAAGGAATATGCACACATGTCATCTATTGAATATCTATATGATTAACATAGAACATTGATCCATATTAACGAACGTTATCTTAATAACCTGTTTTCACATTCAGGTTATTTCCTTAATATGTATTATAGATCCATATTATTGTTTTTTCCACATCCAATTTAAAGGACAGGGATGGAAAACTTCATACAAACAAGAACCCAAACTATACCATGGAAAACAGCTTACTCGCCATAGTCTCCCACCCCGATGACGAATCCTTCGGATGCGGTGGAACCCTAGCCAAACACGGCGAATCAGGCATCGAGACCAGTGTATTATGCCTCTCCTGTAACCCAGAGAATCGCAAAAAAGAGTTCAAAGCGGCTACAGAGACACTAGGCATAGAATCCACCATCTGGATGAATAAGACGTTAAACCTTAACCCTGATCTCATCCATAGAATAGCTGATCACCTAGACGAGAAACGCCCCAAGACGGTTATTACCCATATTCCATTTGATTACCACCGCGAGCACAAACTCTGCCATGAAGCCGTGAAAGAGGCGATAGAGTGGGCGGCTCACACCACTATGTACACGGATGCTTGGCAGGTGAAGCGCCTCTTACTGATGGAGGTAAACACACTGATACCCAACCCCAGCGTACTCCTGGACATATCAGATACATTCACCAATAAGATGGAGGCAGTCAACCAGTACCACACACAGCTAGAAAAGTTCCCATGGAAATACTATCAGCGATTAAACACGAAGAAAGCAGAACTCAGAGGCGTCCAGTGTAACGTCGAGTACGCCGAAGCATTCATAGAGGAATCCCTACCCAGTGACGGTCCCTTCTACCGGGAAAAAGCCAGCGACCTCCTAGTCTAAATATTTAACAACCCACATCAACAAAATACTGCATATGAATCTCTACGGCTTGAAGGTAATCGACTTCCACAGCCATTTCCCCATACAACGCCCAGGTGGAAGAAACTGGAGAAAAAGACTCATTGAAAGATACGGCGAGGAACGCGCCGATATAATCCTCGAGAACTCACGTATGTACAGGGACAAGTGGAGACGCATGTGGGCATTCGAGCCACCCGAGGAGTCCATCCACAGTGACCAAGAACAAGCCAAAAGATGGGTCGAAGACATGGACAGGAAAGGTCTCGAAAGAGTAAACTTCGTCATGGGCGGAGGAAACGATAACCTAGCCGAGATAGTGAACATGTACCCAGAGAGATTCACAGGCTTCGCCCACCACTCACCCTTCGACGAGGACGCCGCAGAGGAGCTTGAGCGCGCAGTCACCGAGCTCGGACTAAAAGGATACAAGGTTATCGGGTCAGGGCAGAGCAAACCCATTGACAGCGAGGAGACTTACCCGGTGTGGGAGACCGCTGAAAAACTAGGCATACCTGTGTTGATTCATTTCGGTGTCCTTGGGGGAGGAGGTGGACCTTCAAGAGAACTGCGTAACCTGAACCCGTTATCTTTCTGGAAAGTTTGCAGCGACTTCCCCACCTTGAAGGTAGTGATCCCCCACTTCGGTGCATGCTACTGGCGGGAACTATTACAGCTCTGCTGGCAGTGCCCCAACGTCTATGTAGACACCTCAGGGAGCAACCAGTGGATAAGATGGATGCCCTATGACCTCAGCATCAAGGATCTTTTCAAGAAAGCATATGAAACCATCGGGGACGAGCGGCTCATATTCGGCACGGATAGCAGCTATTTCCCACGGGGCTTCGCCGTAGAGTATCTAAGAGAGCAGCTGAAAGCCTGCTATGATCTTGGGTTCCCCGAGGATAGTATTCACCGGATATTCCACGATAACGCCATGGAGCTTCTCAGATTATAGACTAATTGTTTTTATCTAGTCCCCACTTGTTTTTACTCATATCCTGGTGCATGTTTTGAAGACAGAGAATAACCGTCCGCCGGCACATATGATCTACTCGGATTACGTAAAATCAAGGAAAAAAGACGGACTCGCTTCTCAGCTATGGGGAGAGATACCATACACCCTGGGAGAAGCCGCCGATCAAATACCCACAATAGCCAAAAGATACGGGGAACTGCCCCAGCTAGACACCCTGAAAAAGGCTATGAAGAAAAACCTCAGAAAACACGGGTTATTAACGGGCAAGACCTCTGATGCCATAGATAGGATGCACCAGGGAGTAGTGGAGACCGGGCAGCAGCCCATGTTAATGGGTGGACCAAGTCTTATTCTCAACAAAGTCGCCTACGCCACTTCTCTTGCAGCTGAGGCCAGCATGGTACCTTTATTCTATGTGGCTGACTATGACGGGGTCCAACCCGAACTCACCAACATGCGTCTACCGAGCCCCAGCAGCAAGGGCCTTCACCTGAGTTACCCGACGGAGCCACGTGACGATAATCTAGCCATCTACGAGGTGGATGTACCGGATGAGAACTGGTTCAAAGGGGTCATGGAGAAGATCGACAGTAATTACAAGGGCATACTGGGAGATGTTGAGACGCGGAAACGTGAGAAGATACAGCAGAATCTAACCCACATATACTCGATAATTAAACACGCATACTACTCTACAGGCAATGTCTCAGAATTCTCCACCAAGATACTGGGTTCACTGATTAATATCGAATCCCAGCTAAGGACACCGATTTACTGGTTCAGCATGCCCGAGACCAGACCATTATTCATAGAAGGATACGAGTTATTACTCAAAGAGCCAAACCGCTCCAAATTCATCAAAGCAACGAACACAGCGGCAAAGAAAGTGGAGGCAGCCGATTACAGAAGCCAGATAGGGCTAAGAGATGAGGACTATGTTCCATTCTTCCTTGAATGCATGAACACAGATTGCCGCAAATACAGGGTTGAGTTAAAGTACAGACGAGAGAAGGATGCAGATAAGGCAACATTAAAGGGAACCTGCCCAGTCTGCGAAGAACAATACGCTTTCACAGTAAAAGCCTCTGAACCTGATCTAACTGATATCATTGACTGGATCACGCCACGGGTGGATTCACGGCAGTTCATAGTAGACTCAGTTATACCCGTAGTCGCCCACATCGGTGGACCAGGGGAGACAAGCTACTACGCAGAAGTCATCCCCGCGGCGAAGGCACTGAATTTACCTTTCCCCATCTTCATGCGCTATACCCGGACATTCTATAACACGCCCTGGAATGAGCAGATGGCAGATAACGTGCAGGAAGAAGAGCTCCCCGTGATCACCAGTGATGACCTGTTTAATAATCTGAGCGACTGGGTGGAGGCCCGAAACAATGATGACGCTGAGCTCATGTGGAAGGCCCATCAGGGAATAGAGAAGAACATCAGATCCACGTTCAATCAACTCGTGGATAAATCAACAAGACTTGAAACCAAGATAGAGCACATCAAAGAGAAACTCAGAGAACCCGGAGACAGGCAGCCATTAATCGAGGAGATGAAGAAGCTACAGAGTGAGGTTCAGTTGATCGATAACTATCTGAGCTGGGCTTATGGCAGGTTTAGCCCCGAGAAGTTTGGCCAAGAGGTTAACTGGCTCTGGTTGGATCTGGCTACAGCGACAGGGGTAGATGACACCATGGGAGCCTATCTCAGGCAGTATAACCGTGATACACCGAATAGCTCCATGTACTTCGTAAACATCACCTAGTCGTCATATCTCTGCCTAAGCGGCGGGGAGAGCCGAGTCATCAATAGGATCCTCTCGAAGACACTTATCCACGCTTCAAATTCTTCAGCTAATGCGCCTGGAGTCATGATACCGGCGTCATAATCCATCCCAAGTTCCCGGGACGCCTTCGCCCTGTAAACCGGTAACAAACGGTCTCCGACACGGCCTATCTCCCAGAAATCCTCTGTAAGAAACACGAAGACAGGCACCCTCGTTGCTCCCAGTATACGAAGTACTTCTTTTAGCTTGGGGCTCTCCTCACGATCAATCAGTCTCAGGTTGACTTTTTCACCTGCTGCCTCAGCTATTTTCTTCACCATGGGGACCTGCCGGGCACAGTCTCCGCACCAGATACCAACATAGGCTAATATATTGATCTCACGATTGTAGCCTTGTACACGTTTTCGCTGTTCAGGAGCTAGTTCAGGCGTTCTCTGCTCAAACTCTATCCAGCGTTGAGCCTTCCCTGGATCAGTTTTAATGAACTCATTATAGGTATGCGCCATCTCGAAGTGTGTTCTCCAGAAATCAGCCCTCTTATCATAGTATGCGGATTTTGACATATCCCGTTATCTAGATGGCGATTTATAGGTTCTATGCAAGATCCTCGTATACTTCAAGATACTGGGGAAGCACATGGTCTTTCGTGTACCTCTCCAATATCGTGTTCCGTGCGTTTACACCCATACGGGATAACAGGTCCGTATCAGCGTTAAGCTTCAAGGCGGCTTCCGCTATTTCCTCAGGGTGCTTCAGAGGCACAATGAAACCGTTTTCCCCGTCCTGAACAAGCTCAGGTATACCCCCCACATTTGTGGCGATTATAGGGAGACCACAGCTCATACCCTCCAAAATGGTTAACGGAGCATTCTCCGTCTCGCTACACAATACAAGAGCATCCGCACAGTTCATAATATCGGCTACGTCGCTTCTATAACCAGTTAGGGTAACGTTTTTCCCGAGATCCAGTCTATCTACGAGTCGTTCTACTCTATGCCGTTCAGGTCCGTCACCTACTAGGATTAACTGAGCGTTGGGCTCCTTCTTAGTGATAACACACATACTGTAAACCAGATCATCAACCCGTTTTACCGGGCGAAAGTTACTCACATGCACGAGAGTTATCCCCCTTGGCCGAGGATCATCAATTATCTGGCAGGGAGCAGGTTGAAACTCTTCATGATCAACAAAATTAGGTATCACAGTGATCTCTTTTTCTATCCCCAGAGTTTTCTCCGCTTCTCTTTTCATGTACTCACTTACGGTGGTCACGGCGTCGCTGGACTCTATGCTCATGGTGTTTGTGGGCTCGTAGCTGGGGTCACTCCCCAGAATGGTTACATCGCTTCCATGCAGGGTTGTTACGTATGGTTTCCCCGTTATCTCTCGGGCTAGCTGAGCCGCCGTAGCGTGGGGTAACGCATAGTGAACGTGAAGCAAGTCAAGGTTTTCTCTTTTAGTGACCCTACCCATCTCTGAAGCTAACGCGATGGTGTACGGCGGGTACTTGAAAAGGGGATACTCCACAACTGAGACATGGTGCATTGTCACGTTAGGTAGATCGTATCCCTGTATAGCCACTGGCCGTTGATACGTGATAAAGTGGACATCGTGGCCTTTTTTAGCTAGTTCTACACCGAGCCTT
>WJJC01000159.1 GCA_014729945.1 Candidatus Bathyarchaeota archaeon | reverse complement strand
TAGGTAAAATACTTGTATTGTAGTTAGTATTCCGTGGTTTATTTTGATGTTTTTCCTATGTCCTTGTTCTATGTTTCTGGGTTATCTATCTGATTTTCGGTGTGTCCTATGTGTTCGTTCGGTCTGTCTTGTTTGTACATAGTTTTGTGGGGGGTTTTCCAGAGAATTGTTTTGTAAGATCGCGGAGACGTTGGACGCTTGGAACGTTTACACGGGTTGATGATCCTCCGTGTTCCTGGTTCCTAGACGGCTTCTAGTTGAACATCCATCCCCCTTTTTTATCGAACCCTCTACCCGGTGTCAAAGGTGTCAAGCATGTCAAGGGTTCCACTAAAAAGATCCTGGCAATCTGTGAGAAAACACGAGTAATAATACCCTTGACACCTCTGACACCCTTGACGTTTACAGTCTTTCTATTGAAATTGGTTCTAGTTTTTCTACCTAGTGGATTGAATAAACGCTTATTGTCTCTAGTACTATAGATGCTTTGATGTGTCTGGGTAAAATAGGGTTTTTTAGAAGTGGCGGAAGCAGCGTTCATCTGTGAATGCCATGGTGATGCCGTGCTCATTACAGGCCTCGATAACCTTCCGGTCCCGTATACTGCCGCCGGGCTGTACGCAAGCAGATACACTGTACTCGGCTAGTAGATCAATGCTGTCCCTGAAGGGGAAGAACCCGTCACTGGCCAACACAGACCCAGGAATCATCTCCTCGTGCCCCCGTATCTTTTCTAACTGCTGATTATGCTTTTCGTGGTGTTTTAGATTTGTTACGAGGTATTGGAAATGACAGTAAATATTTACATTATTGGTGTAATCCAATACTTGAAAATAGTTAAGAAATTTAGTTCTCTTCATTGATATTACAAGTATAATTATTTATAATCAATTAAAAGCGTCAGCAATGTTGTAACTTTTTTGAAAAAGTCTGTGGTTCTATTATTTTCAAGATCTTTATTGAATCTTTTAATATGTAAATTTAAGTTATCTTTTGACGTGCTTTTGTATTCAATGTGTTAATATATAGTTCTGTTAACTTGTGTTAACGTAGAGTATACTTTTGGTTAACTAGGGGCAACCAAGGATCATCTCATTACCTTGAATAACAACAACCGAGACTATATCCTTGAACTAAAATGAAAAAACAATACGCGTTAGCCCTGCTCCTAGTTTTGGCCTTTGGGGTAGTAACGACCATGGCTTTTGAATTAACAACCCCAGAAACTAACATACCCGATGCGTACCTTGTTGACGCATCAACTACAACTGCTTCTATTACATCAGTAAGGATAAGGCCGAGCAAAGGCGGGGACAGAATGAGGATAAGGTTAAGCTTGGGTGAAATGACAGACGGGGAAAGCTACATAATAGGCGTAGAGCTTATGGATGGAACTAGCTACTATGATTTATCAGGTGCAACCGTTGACCCCGACGCAAACGATAACGAAGACTATACTAACGGATATTACGAGACAACCTACGCAGCATCAGGAACAACTGGTAATCTAAATATAAACCTGGACAAAACAAGCATCTGGTTAGGCGTCGACGGTGTAATGATAACACTGGCAGATGCCTAAAAATTTCATTTTATATCCGTTTATACTGATTATTATGCATCTTAGAACTAATTCTCTTAATTCCATAAATTTCGCCAAACCATGTTTGAAATACTAAGGTAAAAAGATTAATTCTGAATTAATCAACTTCTCATGCTAATAATATACATGCCGTTAAAGATGAAGTTTATAGTTCCTCTCGTTCTAATTAATTGGATTAACTCGTCTTTATTTGAGGATTATTGGTTTAGTAGTTAAGATGCTTGTAATTTGATGGTTGTTTTTGTATTGATAGTGTAAATAAATGAGTCTGTTAACTGTTGTTAACACATGTTATCTTATTGTAATACTGTTTGCTGCACTCTGTACTCGATATACCTTATTATAACGCGTTATCATACTAAACTTGACTAATGGGAGCCACTAAAGACATACTGGTAGTACTAACCGTTGTTTCACTTATGGTTAGCTCTACCGCTGCATGGTATATGGGGGAAATAGAGACCGATGAGCACCACCCATATGTGGTTCACTTTATTGATACCGGTTTCATCGTAACACAAAGTAGCTGGGTATACGTGGGAAACGCAAAACTAGTCTTAACTTTAACTCTCTTAAACAATAGCACAACCACCAAGTCTACTCCTATCGAACTCATTCCCCTTGATCACGATGGAAACGTTATCCAAAGCGGTGGCGAAGATCTAACACAATACGATTACACAGACGACATAAACCCGGGGAATTATTTCTCAGAAGAATATACATTTCATAAACCAGGGATCAGAACAGAACTAAACGTATTTCAGATAATACTTTCTGGAGAAGGAAGCACTGTTATACCCGGAGATAGACTCTCAGTAGTAAATATAGAAGAAGACGTTTATACCAGCGGTGGTGGAACCACCCTGCCCGTTAAAACCATGATCGGATATGTCTCTCACACGATTGATAGATATGAATACCCAAAGTATCGTTACTATGACACCGAGTGGAGTGATGAGATCCAACTCCCCAATCCCGCCCATTCTGATGTTAAGGATGTTAGGATGGATTTTTGTCCAATATCCAGTAGAAATGATGAAGCTATTATGGTTACATTGACCTATGATGGTTACCTAGAAGCCTACGTTTACAACGGGTATTCCTGGAGCCCTCCGACACAGATAGCTAGATTACGGACTAATTGGGATACCTCAAAATCAAGACCATATGATATTGTATACGAAAAAACAAGCGGAAACGCCATGGTCCTATACGACAATTCAATAAATAACAATGGGTTCCAGGAACTAGCCTACAAGATTTGGGATGGAGCCTCATGGAGCCAGGAACAATACCTAGATGACCCAAAGGATAATTGGCCAGCAGGCATCAAGTATCGATGGATAAAACTCGCAGCGGACCCTACACCTGGATCAAATAAAATAGGGTTCATAGGAATGGATTCAGGTTGGTGGGAGTATTCATTATCGATGTGGGATGGAACTGATTGGGGTGACTGGAAGAGAGTAGGCAATGTAGTTGATTACATTAACTCTGAATCACTTGACCTTTCATGGGAGTATACCTCTGGGACCTGTTTAGCGGTTATGAGTAGAAGCATGAGGGTTCTCTATTATACTTGGGATGGTTCATGGAGTTCCCGGCAAGCCTTTAGGATGAATGGTGACTGGTGGAACTGGAACTGGCTTTCTTTGAAATCACATAACGTCGAGGGCTCAGATAGAATGATGTTACTGGGATTGGATACTACTGGAACCGTTACTGCTGTAGACTGGGATGGAACAAGCTGGAATGGAAATGGGGTGATCTTGGATAATAATATGGAGACAAGCGACACTAGGTGTATAGACGGGGACTGGGAGCCAACAGGCACAAAATTCCTAGTAGCAGGCGGAGACCGAAATAAGAATCAACTAAGCTATAAGACCTGGACGCCCTCTACTGGATGGTCTCATAGTCAAAATAACTGGGCAACCTATTCCTCAGGCTATGATGAAAAACAGGGATGGGTACAGGTGAAAACAAATCCTAAAGGCGATGATCCGATGATAACTGTGGCCTGGAAACAGAATAAAGGTGCTAAGCCTCCGATAATAGTGGCTGAGTGGGATGGATCAACGATGAAAAACAGTGTAGAGGTCACACCAAGAAGTCATAGCGATTCTGAAGGCTTTGAAGTAGCATATTCTTGGAGATAAAACTAATCTAAGGCTACATTGACACAAAACTATGTATAAAAATTATTTCACGCGTTTCGTGTTTGGCTAGATAGCGTATTAGAAAGTGATAATATGATTGACCTCCAGGAATATGTGGCTGCTCATATTACGTCGGATTGATATGCTTCAAAAGTATTATAGCTTAATCACCGTGCTATTAACCCTAAATGTCCTCGCTAGTAACCACTATCTTAGAGGTTATACTGGTTGGACAGCTCTTCTTTGCGGTATTACTACTCTACAGACGATACCGTAGAACCCGTAAAAAAGTGGATCTGGCTCTACTAGCCGGCGCCATCACCTCATTTCTCCTCTACCCTGTCCTCCTAGTTCCCTTTATAATACCGGTTACGTTATCCGAGAACCAACTAGAGCTATACAACGCTGGATACTATCTAGTCGGATTACTTATTCTAAGCCTCTTAATTTACGCATTTCACAGAGTAGAAGAAAGTGAAAAAATGCTTGAGAAACAGGTGAATAGACAGAAAAACGAGTTAATAGATGTCAAAAAACAGTTACAGAAAAACCAGCTTGATCACTTTGAGAAAATGCTAGAAGCAGCTGACAGAATGATTAACATCACCAGACATGACTTGATGGAGCCTTTTCAGACAATTGACGATGGGTTGATGAGACTGCACCTGTACCCAGATGACAAGGAAGCATATCATGAAATGGATAAAGCAGTATCCGAACTGGGTTCATCCATAGATGCTCTGACCCGCTACGCTGATTATGGTGCAATCCAAAAAAACCTAACTGACCTAAATGAGTTGATAGAAAATATTTTGGATTCGGTGAATATTCCGTCGGGTATAAGTGTGGTCTTTGAGAGTAGTGATGATTTTATCGCTGTACAGGTTGACTCTTCTAAACTTGTTCAAGCCATCAAACATTTGATCGATAACGCGGTTGAGTCAATCGAGGAAACCGGCACTATATGGGTGAATATATCAAAGAAAAACATGGAGGTTAATATCACAATATGTGATGACGGACAAAGTATCCCGATAAAAGATCAGAAAAAGATATTCACACCTTTCTATACGACAAAGGAAGATGGTATGGGGCTTGGCTTATTGTATGTTAAAGACATTGTGGAAAGCCATGGGGGAGAAGTGTCTTTTACCTCTAATGAGGAGGCGACTTGTTTTACAGTTACAATACCCGAAAAATAGTCAGTCATATAGACGCTTTTTTAGAATTCAGTTCCTGCACAGCGGGAGTTCAGTGATTACCTCTAACTGTGGGTATCGATTATTTTTTGGTAAATGCGCTACCACAAGTTCAATGTGATCTATGATCAATTTTCCAATGCATGTTTCTCTTTTCTCCTCCAAGGTTTTGATTAAGCCCTCATAGTCTTGGTCACTTTGGAACTGGGCTATACTCATATGAGGGAGAAAGCCAGGATCATGGGGTAAAGTATTTACACCGTTTATATTTCTAAGTTTCTTGTTTATGTTTCTAATAATTCCTCCATCATAAACTTCGACGCAGATTACGGAACTAAAATTGTTTAACCGCTTTAACTGAATTGTAAATGGGTTATACTCCTTTATTATCTTCTTAGCCTCAACTGCTATATTCATCACTTCTTGCCGTGTTGCTTCATCAAACCTTGTTTTCTCATCCACTATGAAGCACCCTGTCTCCTTTATGGTGATGTGAAGATACTCTACAGGTAGAGTATCAATACATCTATACTGTGATAACTGATCTTGAACCTTGATGGTTTTCTCTTGGATGGTTTGATCATTTATCGATACAAGGAAAGTGAGATACTCGGTACGGTCTTTAGCCCAGTTGTTATCCGTCCAGCTCTCTAGGACTTGCGGTTGCTGGTGCCTTCTTTCCCAGACCGTTTCAAATTCTTTTCTCTGAGAGATATAATCCAGCTTCATGGAGGATACTTGCTTGTTCCTTATCTATAGTTTTCGAAAAATTATTCCGATTATTTTTGCCCTGGATTTTACAGAACACATATAATATTGGTGTGTAGGTCGTTTTCTTGTATATTTCTTTCAGAAAAGTATTTATTCATAATTAGTTATCGTGCTCATTAGGTGTCAGGTCCTTTGGGTTTCTGCTTGATTTTCTGAAGGTTTTCAATAGTTATTTAGTTTGAGGGTCTTTATCCTTAAATTCTAAACATGAAGACAGAAGAGTTCACAAAGAAACTAATGTAACAATATTTAGTCTGTTATATCTTCAATGCAATAACCGAACTCAAATACTCGGACACCAAATATACCTCATGAAGAAAATTCAGCTAATATTCTCCAGTATACCCACTACCCTTACAGCCACACTCCTAGAAAAAGAAGAACCAGAACTAACACAGCTACTCTGGGAAAACCTAGAGAATCCTGTAAAACTATTCTGCAGACACCCAGTAAGCACAGGCCAGGAATTCAGCGCAGCAGCGAGACCATCACGCCACCCAGTGAAGACAGGATCCCATTTAGGCCGACATAAACGCATGTTCTGCGAGATACCCGTAGGCAGCGTAAACTATAGCGTCCACGGAGGCTACGGAGGACTCAGTCTCTACTATGGCCCATGCACAGAGCCCATCACAGTAAGCGGCGCAGTCTTAGGAAAGATACCAGAAAAACAAATCCCAGAACTGCAGAAAGCAGGAGAAACAGTCTGGAACCACTACTACCGTTTGCATACACCCATAACCATGACCGCACGGAGGCACCCTTAATGCACTGGACAAAAGTCAAGGACATGATAGAGGATGACCTAGACCGCATCTTCTGGGAAGAACCAACCGAAGTCACCATGTGCAAGAAAGGCATATACCCCAGTGGAGCAAATGTAGGAGGACAGATCCTAGGCAACCTACTATTCCTAATAGCAGACACCCAGGCCATGGGGTGGAAATGCGCAAAACCAGCAGTCACATCCGCCATAAACGACCCAGAGATCAGCCTAGAGACCTGCAAGAAGATATGGCGCTACAGCACCCTCCACATCGCCAAGATGCTGGGCAACAAGAACCCACCAGGCTGTCCAGCTCCATGGCTAAACGTGCCCAACCTATACCGTTTCAGTGATGAAATAGACAAAGCCCTACCCACGGTAAATACAAAAGAAGAACTAGACGACCTCCTCTGGAGCTGGTTCAACTATATAGACTGTCTAAATAGATGGTTCTTCCTGGTGTTCCCTTGGCACCATGGACAAGAACACCAACTAGTCACACCAGAAACCATCGAAGAACTCGATAAACTCAGCAAACACAAACACTCATAGGAGCCCACCAAATAACTCCCAATTCATATCAGAATATATTTTCCTCCCATTCTCCCCACCCGTAGACGTAGACAGAAATATTGCCGAAGGGGGTTGGGTTCGAATCCTTCTACCTGAGGAGATAGCATTTGAATCATTCCCTTTGTTATTAATATAAAAATTCTCTTGACTATGAAACGCATACATCTCGTATCCGATAACCTAGTTCAACAAATAATTGAGGAAAGAAAAACAGCTAGTATCTCCCGAAGAAGTAGATGTTGATGTAGATGAGTATAATCGTGCATATGTGGTTGGGCACTACTATGAAGTCTTTGATAGTTTACACGAGCCTAGATGTTTGATAAGGATTACCGTTATGGAGCTTTGTAGATGGAACAAAATTCCTGAACGACTGTGGAAAGGCGAGACAAACCAGTGCAGCGGAGTATAAGGATTATCATGTCACTTACTTTGATTATCCTGTTGATGATTTTGGGTTCATAGCCTATTACTTCACCTTGATCAAACCATCATAACAATC
Source organism: Candidatus Bathyarchaeota archaeon (assembly GCA_014729945.1). The sequence continues at coordinate 1,293 of WJJC01000159.1, read as the reverse complement.
TATGATTTTATCACCACTTCGGTTGGTTCAAGTCAGCCCCCCCCGTTAATTCAGCCTAAGAGTTCTGTTCAAACCCTAGCAACCGTGGAGATATCTCCCGACACCTTCCATTTTTGATCGATGATTTTATCCACAACTCAAACTATCTTTTAAACGTGGTTGATCTACCTACCATAAAAGGGACTTCGTCACAATTGCAATAGTAATAGCCCTTTTTATAATATTAAAAAACACCACAAAAAGCAAAACGCTAAGAATGCAGGGAAATACCCCATACCTTTCACACATCGGGGACTCGAACCATGGGTCTAAAAATATCCTCGAGCAATCCAAGGCCTACAGTGAACTATATTCAACAAATATAATTGCCTCGGGTAAAAACGTCAAGACGGTAGGTTGGTTGAAAAAGTCTATATCTATGTTCTTCCACGTAATTTTATAGTTTTAATTCTGTAAATTATGGCATTATGTTGGTGTGTTTTTGTATTATATGTGTTAATATATTTTTCTGTTTACCTGTGTTAACGATAAGTATACGTGCGGTTAACTAATCGCAACGAACCATCATCGCATTACCTTGAATAACAACAACCGAGACTATACGCTTGAACAAAAATGAAGAGAAAATACATCTTAGCGGCACTCGCGCTTATAGGATTAGGAGTAGTAACCACAATGGCATTCACACTAAACGCAAACGAGGTTACAGTTGAAAGTGAAGTCTACCAAGTAATAGATAACGGTGCATCTGGTGCAATTGATAGAGTAACAGCTAGACCCGTTGGAGATCTCAATAAAATTAGAATTCTAGTAAAGATAGATAATAATCAAAATGAGAATTATAACATAACGATTGACTTCATTGGGGATGTTCTCGATCTATCTGGCGATTATATCTATGATAAAGATGATGTAACCCCTGATGCTTCAACTTTGAGCTTAGGTTTCAACTCTATTACTTACTCAAATGTAGATTTTAACACAAATCAGTTCTGGGTTATAATAGATTCAACTGACAGCGTTAACGGTGATGGTAACTATGATGGTACAAACAATGTTTGGCAAGACATCGACTCACTATTGATAACCCTAAGCGACTACAACTAAATCTCTCCTCTTATCAACCCTAAACTATATGATGTGATAACATGGATTCCGCAAAAGTATTCAGCGTGATAAGCCTGGCTAGCGCCACAACCGTAGCTAGCTTCATGGCGCTGATGATAATCCGCGGAACCATGCCCATCATGCAGATGGCCCCATTTATTGGATTAAACGGCGCAATAGTCGGGG
>WJJC01000158.1 GCA_014729945.1 Candidatus Bathyarchaeota archaeon | reverse complement strand
GGGTTATCACTATCAGTGACGGGTCCAACTTTACCACTATACGTCAGGAGCCTAGGTGTTAGTGTGGGTCAATGGGGTTTATTATCCACATCATTCGCCGTTGGGTTGATCAGCTTTGAAGCCTTCTGGGGATTCATGTCTGATCGTATAAACCGGATCAGGATACTGGTCTTTGCCATGATATTCATGGCCATTATAGTTCCATTGTACACTTTTCAGGGGTTTCAATCATATTTTTTTCTGTTCCAGTTTCTCATGGGTTCCTTCATGGTGATGGTGGGTCCCACCACGAGGGCGCTAATAGCCGATCACTCACCCGATAATCGGCTGGGGTTTAACATGAGCCTGTGGTCTACCTGTGTCTCGATGGGGGGAATAATTGGCCCCTATTTAGGTGGGTACCTATCGAAAAACATTGGATATGAGATCGTTTTCTATACTTCATCAATAATTCTATTCTTTTCCGCGGTGATACTTTTACTAACGGGTCGAAGTCTTAGAATAAAAACAAGGCCACAGAAGCGTATCAAGCTAATGGAGAACATCAAAGCTGTATTCAGTAGTAATGTAGGTATCGCTTTCATCTTGGCTTTCTTAATATACTTGGGTGTCTCCTCTGTACGCAGCTTTCTGCCCATATATGCTTCTGAGTTATACTTTATGGATGAGATGAGAGTTGGTCTGATGATCACAATTGGTACTGCGTTACAATTGTTTATTACGCCCTTTGTGGGTGGCTTATCTGACCGTTATAATGTGAAAAACATGTTGATGATGACCTTGGGATGCAATGGAATCCTTTTCCTCTTGTTGAGAATAGCTCTAAAACCTATTCATGTCATGATTTTAACTATCGGGTTAATCATCAGCTTCTCCTCTCAATCCCTGTCCTTAATCCTGTTATCCAAACTGGCTTCCCGAGAGAAACTCGGAATCACCATGGGCCTTTATGGATCTTTTGAAGACCTTGGTTTGCTACTGGGTCCCCTAATATATGGATATATCTGGGAGACTTACAACCCCCGGAACATATACTTGATAACTGCAGGAGCCGCGTTCACAGCCATATGTCTAATATATAGATCTAAAAGAATTGAAAGCTAATCTGACTAAGCAACAGTTTATTAATGATGAGAAGGTGGGCTTGTTGGAATCATGGAGCTTATAGAGCAACAGCCTGCGCTAAAACAAATGATGGTCCCCTTACTGGGTCTAGTTCTGTCTACTGGTTTATTGATGGCCTCACTGTGGCAGATCGAGATAGCCGTTGCTCTACCAAATGAGAATTTTGATTTTCCATTCTACATTTGCTCAGTGAATAAGTGGTGGATCAGGGATTTCTGGTACTTGGTAAACATGATCAGCTGGTTGCTGGGAATACTATCCACAGCCGCCTTGGTGAATCTTCACAACCGTAAACCCTGATAAGTAAAGGTTAAAACTCGCCAACATACACCAGAAACCACATTGAAAGAAGCAGTTAAAACCACACTGGAACAACTTAAAACAGTTGGAACAAACCTGACTTTTGAAGGAGAATATGTGGCAGATTTCATAGAGCGACTTGATAAACTAGTTGAGGTACAGGGAGTAAAGATGGATGGAAATACTCTCAAAATTCTCATAGGAGAGGCTAAAGACGCTACACCGACAGAGATCTTAAGCGTAATAGCTAAGGCAACCTTGTTGAATGTTTCAGCAACTGGATACAAGGATGCTCCAAACGGTAAGATGATCTATTTCGAGTATTATATACCGCCCTGGAACGAGGCTTATATACAGTAACTATGCATTAAACCATCCAGTAATAGATCTAGAGTAACACTTTCTTAATTTAACTAATCGGAGAATATCTGAGTTATCGGTGGTAAGACTCGTCATACGTTGGGAAACGCAGTGAATAAACGAGTCTTACCAATCAATCATATCCCTGTTTAAATTTAAGTCTTAATAAATATAAAAATAGGTACAGATATTTTTTAGAAAATTTAGAATGGTTTTTCTTTCTGTTCTACTCGATATAATTTCTTGTAGACGTTTTCCCATTTTCCGTCAGAAATTTTTTCACATATCTCATGCATTACCTCTCTGAAGGCTTTTTTCTGATCCTCGTCCTCATATTTATAGTAGAGGGCAGAGAGATCGTGCCATATTTCTTCCTTGATGTCCATTAGCTCGACTTCGCCGCTTGGAAGTATCTGATCTATGACTTCCTTTACTTTTCCTTTGAAGCCGTTCTGTTTTTCTTCAGACGTCATAGGTATTCGGGTGAGAACCTGAGAAAACATCATATAAGGCTTGCTAAAATCAATTTTTAGATTGCTAGACTGTGTTAAAAATGATGCGCTCTATGGGTTTTTTTGATTTGTTTATGCATCTGGTGCTGGATTAAAATCATATGTTTATGGCTCTTGAAAAATAGTATCAATAATATTCGAATAATGGATTCGTAGTAGATACCAGTGATTCATATAAGCCACCTAGTATGACATTAATACAATAAAACCCGGAACTCTGGTTGATATGCTCCAAAAACTGCCCCCCCTACTAACCTCTGAGACAGCGAAAAACCTCTTAGATGGGAAAAATAAGGTATCCTTAGACCTAGGGTTATCAGAATACATGGTGGAACGTAAGAAAACGAGATATTGGCTTAATAAAGAAGAATATGTCGATCATGTAGATTTGGAGAAAATAGCTGAAGACGATAGGTCCATATACTTTGTCATGAATCAGGTCGTGTACGTTGCTGCAATAGGTGGAAAACATTTTTATAAACTAGCCAAAACCTGTGGAGCCCCCACTTTGGAGATAGATGGCATAAGAATG
>WJJC01000157.1 GCA_014729945.1 Candidatus Bathyarchaeota archaeon | reverse complement strand
GTGTTGGGGTCATCTGGTTTTGTCTCAAGTCTCCCCCCTATACCATCGATGTAGGTGTTATCGGCTATGAAGACCATTGCACCGGGCTCAAGAAGTCTATGAACATGATCAAGCCAGCTAGAGATATCTTCTCTAGATACATGGCTCATCATAAAGGTAGCCAAGGTGCCAGTGAATTTTTCACTAAAATCCATATCGTAAGCATCCATAACTCTATACTCGGTAGGGCAACCATACTCTTTTCTCCGCGCGATCTCCAGAACAGTCTCATTGATGTCAATTCCCACTATATTCTCAGCGGTATCACTGATACGCTGAGTCCAGTAACCCGTGCCACAACCGATGTCCAATACCCTGCGATCCTTAAATACCTCCTTCAGAGTCTTCTCCATCAGATCCTGTTCTTCTTGTCTATGGGGGTCTCTCCACTCGTAGATCTCCTCGTATTCCTTAGCTCGATCTCTGTAGTACTTCACCATATCATCGGACATGGACAATACAATATAATCCAGAATAGTTAAATGGAGCGAAACCTTTCGGCGATGATGCGGTCACCTGGAAGCATGTCGTATTCCAGTATCTGGTCCCTACTAACCCATTGGATCTGTTCATGTTCTGTTAACCTAATCTCTCCTGAGAGATAACGTACAACGTAGTAGAGTATCTTGAAAGGTGGCTCGGTGTATGAGCTAAAATAGTTCTCCACCTCCACCTCGATTCCCAGCTCTTCCATGAGCTCCCTCTTTACACCATCTTCACCGCATTCACCCGGGTTCAGAGTGCCCCCGGGGAACTCCCATTTAAAACCGTGACTATCGTTTCTATGCCGTTGGGCTACGAGGATCTTGTCCCCCTTCTTAACTATCCCACCGGCTACTGTGATCATATTAATGCTAGAAGTAATAGGGGTTTAAGAAGTTACTTGATAGTGGCTTCTTTTAGCTCATGTCTTCGTAACTGATACTCCGATGGGTCGATCTCCTCAAAGCAGGACTTCATCCATCCTGAGTGTGCTGGGTTTTGCTAGCTGAGTATTTACAAATATGTGATCTTTATGAGCAAAAAACCTGTTATCATATCTGCTAGCCCAGTTAAAGATATCACGTAATATAAAGAGGTAATTAATTTTAGTACAGGTAAGGGATTAATCGCCATGGGACCTTCTTCATATATATGCGGTACTCTTTCCCGTATTCCTCGACGAGTTGCTCCTCTTCCTTGGGTATGAACACTACCATAACGGCCATGGTGAATACTAGAAGCAGCCTAGTCTCATAAGCTGGTAACGCAAAATTTAGCCCCACCACGAACAGGATAAAGCCGGTGTAGAAAGGGTGCCTTACCATGGAGTAAGGACCACCAATCAACAACTCGCCTTGGAAGTTACGTTTCCAGTAAATATACCAGTATAGGCAGATTACACCACCCAGTGAGGCGAGCAAGCCACCAACTATAACTCCAAGGCTGAGGTTGGGCATACTATTTCACCGGGTAGACTCTAAGGTCTCTTGGGAAGTGGGTTAACTCCTTTCCGCTGGTCTCAGTACATACGACAGTGTCCTCGACCCTTACACCTATCTCATCTACAATGTATATCCCGGGTTCGTCTGTGAAAACCATGTTGGGCTCCAGTCTCTGCTTGTTATTCCGCACCATGTAGGGGTGTTCATGGATCTCCATACCAAGACCATGACCCAAGCGGTGGATGAAATACTCGCCATACCCAGCTTTTTCTATTACTTTTCTAGCCGCGATATCTATGGATTCACATGTTACACCGGGCTTGACTGCCTCTAAGGCAGCCCTGTTTGCAGCCAGAACTGTCTCGTATATATCTCGCTGTCTATCCGTGGGTTCTTCCCCATAATACACTGTTCTTGTGCAGTCGCTCCAGTAACCATTGTATAAGCCACCCATATCCACCAGTACAAATTCACCTGGCTGAAGGTCTCTATCACCTGCAGACCCATGAGGTAGAGCGGCTCTCTCGCCGAATAAGACACCGGCAAAGGCTCTGGTGGCGCCTCTCTTCTGCATACCATTAACCATCAGTGACTGTAACTCTTTCTCGGTCATACCTGTATGTAGCTGCGCGAAGGCCTCCTCCATTGCCTCGTCGCTGATGCTACACGCTTTCTCGATATACTCTATCTCCTTATCGGTTTTCACCATACGCACGTAACCCAATTGGTCTCCCACATCGATGAACTCAGCATCCGGTAAATACTCTTTAAGACTGTTCACCCAGCCCCATGGAGCCTCAACCGGTATACCTATTTTGGGAGCACTGTAGCCAGAGTTTTTTATGGTCTCTGCTAAAAGCTCCATAGGGTCCTCATGTTCATCCCATGTTTCTACCTTATTGAACCAAGGTTCCTGGCCTCGGAGTTCCTTCTCCAGTTGGTTAACCAAGAAATAAGGTACACCATCCACAGGGATGACGGCGGCTGCGAGTCTTTCACTCAACCCGATGGAAAATCCAGTGTAGTAAGCTATGTTGGCTCCCGGGAATAGTAGCAATAAGTCTACGTCATCTTTCTCTAATAGGTCAAGTACTTGTTGACATCTTTTCTTCTGGAATATACTCAAGTTAATCAAAGAAGAAGACAGTAGTTATGGGTTTTAACGTCTCCGGAAGCCCATTGTTTCACCCATCACTACTTTGAAAACAATCTGTATTATTTAAAAACCTGTGAAACTAGCCCAAAGCATGGATGAATTATTCAAAGTAAAGAAACAGGTTGGACCATGCGGCATAACCTGTGGCACCTGTTTCCTAGGAGACGGAACCATGGCCAAGACCATGGCGGAGGCAAACAAATACATCAACAGGTCAGGCATCAAGTAGTGGGGCGGTATGATACCAGGTGGCACAGAGATCAACTGGCCTGAGACAGAGACAATAAAAGAGAATCTACATCGGAAAAAGGGTAAGACCAAGGGGGAGATAGCCGATGAAGCCCTGAGATCTAGTTAATCTCCTGAAAACTGGTTTATACCATTTCAACACTATTTTGTTTGATGAGCAGAAAACGGCCTAGCTACGATAAGGTCGTGGCAGCTGCCCTTGAGGTGTTTGAACAATATGATACAGCGATTACGCTGCGTCAGCTATATTATCGATTGGTGGCTAGGATGCTCATAGAGAACACCATTAACAGCTACAAGCGATTAAGCAGGATAATGGTGAAAGCCAGGGAGCAGGGTGATGTGCCCCTTAACTGTATCGAGGATCGTAGCCGACGTGTGCTAGGTCGTGGAGATACGGGTTATGAGTCAGCTGAGGAGTATCTGAAGAGGAGGTTAAGTAGCCTGCAGGATAGTTGGAAAGGGTTCTCCATGCCAATGTGGGAGGACCAGCCAGTATATCTCCTGATTAGCCTAGAAAAAGATGCCTTGAGCAGACTCGTAAGCAGGGTTGGTAACCGGTACTCTGTTAGGACGTTCCCGACACGAGGTTATCCGAGTTTTAGCTATGTACAGACCATGGCCAAGTATATGGAGACCAGACTCGGTGGAAAACCAACAGTGGTTCTCTATTTCGGTGACTTTGACCCCAGCGGCGTGGATATTGAAAGAGACTTGGAGGAAAGACTCACCCGTTATGGTGCAACCCAGTTCAAGGTAAAGAGAATCGCCCTAACACTAGATCAGATAAGAGAATACAACCTGCCACCCATGCCGGTTAAGCGAAGTGATGCCCGTTCTGAGAGCTTTCTAGCCGAATATGGTAACAAATCAGTGGAACTGGATGCCTTAGACCCTAATCTTTTCCAGAAGATTGTGGAGGAGGCCATAAGGAACAACATTGATGTACCGAAGTGGAATGCAAGGGTCCAGAAGATCAGGGAACTCCAGCAATGGATAAAAGGTAAGCTGGATGACATCGAGAAAATAATAGATGAGGAAATAGATAGCCTAGAGGATATTTAGCTTCTCTATCTCTCTCACGAAAGCTGCTGATTCATCCTCGGTCATGGCTCTCAGGGGTGCCTTTGGAATCCCGCAGTTAACGCCTCTGAGGCGTAATGCTTCATAGTGGGGGGCCAAGGGCGGCTTCTGGAGCTTGCTTCTCAGCACGTTTATCTCGAATTGTTTCCGTTTGGCTGCCTCTTGGTCACCTGACTTGATAGTTTTCAAAAAGTCCGCGTAAATGTCAGGGAACCCGTTGGCGTATCCTGTTATGGCTCCCTTGGCGCCCATAACCATCGCCGGGTAAATATAACTATCTGTACCGCAGATTACGCTAAAAGTATCTGGGAGTAACCTGAGATAGTTTAAGACATTAATAAAATCCCTGCTGCTATCTTTCACCCCCTGGATATTAGTTACTTTAGATAACTCCAGCATCATCTCTGGAGTCACAGCGTTGAGGGCTTGTCGTGGTATATTGTATATGTAGACGGGTAACTTCGTTGCGTCTGCAATCGATTTGAAGTGATTGAGGATGCTCTCCTCGTCAGGCTTCATGAAGTAAGGTGGAACAGCTCCAACCGCGTCCACACCGGCTTTCTCGGCTTCCACTGCGAGACGTACGGCTTCCCCTGTGCTGGGTGCTCCAACGTGGGCCAGTAGTTTCACCCGGCCACGGGCTGCCTTGGCTGATAGTTGATACATCTCTATTCTCTGATCTGTACGCATCACTGTGCCTAGTCCAGCTGTACCGCAAAGAAATAATCCATCCACGCCTCCCTTCACCTGAAAATCTATGAGAGGCTTTACTGCTTCTTTCTTCAACTCGCCTTCCAATGTGAAAGGCGTTATGAGGGCTGTGATAATACCTGATAATAGCTCCATGGGTCATATAGGGTTGACTCGATTGTTATTATTTGTGCCAAATCTTATCCCGGTGAAAGCACAGTTTGGTTGAGTATTATGAGCCCGGATGTAATAAGTCTCGGAGAACCCATGGTGGAGTTCTGCGCCACAGAGGTTGGTAGATTAGGGGATGTATCATTATTTAAGCGGGGATGGGGTGGAGACACCAGTAATTTCGCCGTAGCAGCGGCTAGACAAGGCCTTGAAGTGGCGCATATTTGCAGGCTTGGGGGGGACGAGTTTGGACGAAGTTTCCTTGATTTATGGGAAAGAGAGGGGATGGATAATAGCAGAGTATTGGTGGAACCCGGTGGCTGGACAGCCATCTATATAATTAGCCTTATCGAAGGTGGAGACCATGATTTCACTTATTATAGAGCTGGATCCGCTACTAGCAGGTATAAGGTGGATGATCTTGACCTTGATTACATTGGTGAAACTAGTTACTTCCATACAAGTGGGATAAGCCTCGCTATTAGTCCAGAGGTAAGAGAAACCGCCATCAAGGCACTCCAAACCGTGAAAGAAAACGGTGGATACAACAGCTTCGACATAAATATGAGAACTAAGCTATGGGATATTATGACAGCCCGAAGTAGCCTCGCCAAGGCTTTCAAGATATGTGACGTGGTTTTCGCTAGCATGGAGGATATAAACACACTGTATGGTATCAAGAGCCCTGAGAAGGCTGCAGAGCATCTCAGAGGATTAGGCGTGGACACCGTGGTTGTGAAACATGGAGGTAAAGGATGCTTCGTGTCAACGGATGGACAGGAGTTCACCATGCCCGGATATAAGGTAGAAGTAGTGGATACCACTGGCTCGGGTGACGCCTTCGACGGAGCATGGATAAAAGGAATTGAGATGAACTGGGATCTGGAGAAGACAGCCAGCTTTAGCAATGCAGTAGGTGCCCTAACGGCAACTGGACTAGGAGCCGTCGCACCCATCCCTAGCTATGATGAAGCGGTAAACCTCATCAGGGAGCAAGATGGAGTATGGTAGAGCAAGATATATTGAAGGCACGTATCAACCGGGTTATCGCTGCTACCCGTTTCCCCTTTGTGGGTCAGGATGACTGGGATGAAACCCGAATCACCATAGCCAACGATCCCCGAGACCCTGAGTGGTTTTTTGAGACAGAGGAAGGACCACTTGCTCCCAGCGTAGTGGTGCTAAACAGTGATGGATCAGTCCGTGAATGCGGAGAGGTTGAGCTTGATGAGAACTACACAGAGGATCACGTGGAGAAATGGCGTACCATGAACCGGTTAACGGGTCCCGGGGTAAAGTACAAGAAATTCTTCCTCTATGTCCCAGAGGGGAGCGAGGATAAAGCGTTGACGTTACTGGAGGAAAATGAGATAGAGTACGCAGGACTCAGAACATGGAGACTGGATAACTGGAACCTAGTGCTCACACCGGTAAAGACCCCGGATATGGCCAAGGATCATCGTTGAATGTAGTAAACCCAACATACATTTTCTTTTAACACGATTCACCCGAAAAACATGCGTATTCGGGTGAGAATAGATGAGTAGACGGGGATTAACGGGCTTGGAGACAGCCATTATATTGGTGGCTTTTGTGATTACTTCTTCAGCTTTCGCTTTCGTGGTTCTAAACATGGGGGCGTTATCGGCGGAGCAAGCCCAGTCGGTTATAAGCAGCAGCATTGATGAGTCCAGTGCAGCATTACAGATGGACTCGGAGGTTATTGGAACATTTGCTAACACAACAGGTGCCCAGAGCACCATTTGTCTCACCAAGGCTACTTTTTATCTCAGACTCAGCCAGGGAGGCACCCCCATTGATATGGATGATAACAGGGTGGTTATCACGTATGCAAACCCAAGGTGTCATGGATCCATCTATGACTCTAACGGTACTGTGACCACCATTACACCTGTTGCCGGGGATGGAGACTCTATGCTTGAGGCAGGTGAAAAATTCAAGGTAGTAATCGACTTCACTGAGCTAGCTGGAACCAGCGTGGATCCAGTACAGGGGGATAGGAATAGCATCTATACGCATCCATATGAGGAGCTCAGGATTGAGATACAGCCCAGTGGTGGAGCTAAACTAGCTATAGAGAGAAGCATCCCCATGGTAACTAATACTGTGATGGGTTTCTAGTCTAAACTATCATAGCGGACCCATTTTTCTTGAGCTAGATCATAGATCCAGACCTGTCTAGGTTTCTTCATAGCTAATTGTTTTAAGGAGAATAACTTAGCGGCCGCGTCTCTATCCGAGAAGGCGATCTGTCCAGTGCAGTTATTCACGAGTTCAACGGCTGCGGGGCAGTTCAGGTCTACACCTAGAAGTACTCCTTCGTCTGGGTCGGGGTCTAGGCTGAAGGGGAATTGTCTACAGGAAGCGGGTCTGTTGTCGTATATTTTACACATGTTTTCCGCTAGATGGGGGCAGACTGTTTCTGTTAACTGATAAGCAAGTATCGTGAAGGTTACACTCTCCGGATGTTTACCTGAGCCGAGATATGGTTCTATGACTTCTTCTCTGAAGAGTTCTGTTTTCTCTGGGAGAAGAGTTAAGCCACGGAGTATTCCATGGTCTCTGAAGACCAAGTCACGACAACATTTTCCACATTGTTGACACTTGAAACTCATAGATGCAAGTATCATGTATAGGGTCGTGTATAGGGTTTAGTATATGAAAACCTTGAAAGATTAGACAAGCCTAAAATATTAAAGGGAAGGTATAGGTGCGTTAGGAGAATCCATTGAACCTACTAATTCCAATAATTCTCAGCACAATTGCGGGGAGCGCCACAGGACTCGGTGGACTTTTCGTACTACGATTCGGGGATATTAGCGATAGAAAAATGGGTTTCCTGATGGGGTTTGCCGGTGGAGTTATGTTAGTTGTTAGTTTCATCGAGCTTTACGCGAAGGCTATAACCGTTTTATCTCCGTGGAAGGTAACTCTTGCATTCGCAGTAGGAACCCTCTTTATGATGGGTATAGACTTGACTCTCCCCCACATCGAGTTCGGTTTATGGGAAGAAGGGGTGCAGGATCGTCACTTGTTCAATAGTGGTTTGTTGATAGCGGTTGGGATGTCGATTCATAACCTGCCTGAAGGCATAGTGGTCAGCGCTGGTTATGGGCATATACCAGAGCTGGGCATACTTGTAGCCATAATGATCTGCTTACACAATATCCCTGAAGGCATAGCCACGGTTAGCCCATTAATTAACGCCGGGGTAAACAAGTGGAGGGCAGTAGGTCTCGCTACATTGAGCGGATTAATGGAAGCTGTAGGAGCGTTAATCGGGGTTGTCATAATCGCAAGCGCGGGTATGAATATTATTGGCTGGGGTCTAGGATTCGCAGCGGGGGTAATGACCTATGTGACCATTGATGAATTAATCCCTATTGCTCATGAATACTGTACACTTGACCATAAACACATGGTATCCAGTGGTTTACTCTTGGGAATGTTATTCGCCATGATTCTTGGACTAGTTCTTCACGTTTAGAGGAGTCGGGGATTTTTAGTGAGTTGTTCGTAACCATCCTCCGTGACCACAACATTTTCCTCCATCCTGACACCACCATAACCAGGTAAATATATTCCAGGTTCAACGGTGAATAACATCCCTGGTTTCAATATATCGACGCTGGTCTTGCTTAAAGATGGAACAGGAAAACCACTTAATGGATGACCCAAACTATGAGGATAATCAGGGAACCCATGATCCTTCAATACTTTTCTAGATATTTTATCCAGTTCCACGCATTTTACACCGGGTTTGATATTGTCTATGACTGCCTGAACTGCTTCATCCATGACTTTCAGCATCCGCTCTTTCTTCGAGTCTTGCCCCAAGAGATATGTACGTGTCTCATCAGCTGCATAGCCACTCACGGTTGGGCCCAAGTCTACTAACATGAACTCGTTTTTCTTTAACTCTCTGGGTGTAGGCCATCCGTGGCTGTAAGCTGATCTGGGTCCAGTTGACACTATTGTCTGGAAACTCAATGTCTCGGATCCATGTCTCTGTATGGCATAATTAGCTTCAGCCGCTATCTCGGTCTCTTTTACTCCAGCAGCCATTGCCTCTCTCGCTGCACTGCATCCTATATCTGCTAGTTTGGAGGCTTTTCTCTGATAGCGTATTTCCTCAGGGTATAGACCGAAGAAGACCTCGGGTATGATGGTGCTGGTTATATCTATTAACTCTCCCTTCATCTCCTCCCGGTAATACTCATAGTCGGAGTGATTCAGCGAGCCTAGATTAACTCCTATCTTGGACCCCTCTTTCAGGTGTTGATTAACGTACTCGGTTACATGTTCACATTTTTTTTCTCTATTCTCGATGAGTTTGACGGGTAGCCAGCTCTCCTCCACTGTGCTGTTATAGTCAACACTGTAGACAAACAGGGCGGGGTTTCCATCTATAGGTATGATTAGCGCGGTTCCGCTAGTTGTGTCGGCTACTCGTTTAAATCTTGGCCCCATTCCCGGTCCACCATATAGCCACACAAGGTCTAGCTCCTGCTCAGCCATCTCATTCTTGAGGTGGTTGTACCGTTTTTTACAGAAATAAACGGGATCAGACATGGGATATGATTCGTGGAATTGTTATAATAATCCATCCACAGCTCTACGATTTTGTGAAAGGAAGTAATAAAACAAATATTCCAATCAGGATTAGTAGCAGATAATATAGTGAAACAAGGATTACCCCTAATAGGATGATCCTTTTTACCCATTTCCAGAGGTTCACAGAAGAAAAAAAAAGGTATTTGATGTATATTACTTTTAACAGGCATCTATGAAAGCCTGGAAGAGCTTGTTCATGTCATCATTGTCCATATGTTCTGGATGCCACTGGACGCATAGCTTCCATGGCTCGGATTCAATCTCCAACACCTCAACTACGTTATCCCCAGCCCACCCTCTTACAGTGAACCCGGGAGCCGGGTCTTTGCAGGCTTGATGATGAAAGGTGTTAGTTAGCACCTTATCTTTTCCATATAATCTATGTAGTATTGAGCCTTGTTCAAGTCGTACATGATGGGTGCCATACCATGCCTTAGCCTCCTGACGATGCTTCAACGGGTCATCAATCTGGCTACCAATATCCTGTATCAATGTGCCACCGGCTGCCGCGTTCAGGACCTGTAGTCCTCTGCATATTCCGAACACGGGTTTAGGGCCATCTAAGGCTATCTTGGCTAGTTTGAACTCAAAGTCATCCCTCAGGGGCTCGATGCCGCCCTGTTTGGGTAGGGGCTCCTCCCCGTATAGTATAGGGTCCACGTCTGGTCCACCTGTGAAGAGCACACCCTCTACACTCTCGTATAATTGCTGATACTCTGCCTCGTATAAGGGCGGTATTACTATGGGGGTTCCACCGTTTCTCTGGATAGCTTTGGCGTAG
>WJJC01000156.1 GCA_014729945.1 Candidatus Bathyarchaeota archaeon | reverse complement strand
GGTTACCCACTAGTGGTACAGACGGGCTGAGTGCTGAGACCATGATACTGCAATCTGAGAGAGGCCAGCCGAGTACGGCGTGAGCCGATTCGATGAGGCTGGAAGTTTGTTGCAGGAAACAGGCTCCTCAGCACTCACCTTATCTTTAATTGTATAATTTTCTGTGGCTGAGAGCCAAGCGATTGAAACTGTATTTTCTTAACAGATAGGATATACAAAACACGAATAAGTTGAGTTTTTCTTTTCCGATTTTATTTAATATTTAGAAAACATTTATTGTATGTCAGAAAATAGGTGTTTATTCCTGCACCTTTTTTACGTAATAAAATTGATGCTTTCTTTCAAGAAAAGCTTCTCTAGTGGATTTCAAAATAAGTCTAACTAATATAATCTTCTCTTCCCTACGATAGAACAAAAAAAGCGTCTGAAATAATGCTATTATAGATAGGATTAAAGATGAAAATAACAATTATTTATCAGGTTTGAAGAGAAAACTAGAACAATTATTCGGTGAGTATTATATCCAATATCGAAAAAAGTTAAGAAATGAATCCAAGTCATTAGTCTTGTAGATTTTTTATTTTCTCTTTTTGTGATGTAATATAGTCTAATGATAGATCTTTAAAGTTGAATCTCTTGAGGGGGAGAGGAGATAGATATCTTACCTGCGCATTCTCTATAATAGTATAACACCCGTCTGAAGGGGATAATTCTCCATAAAGATCATTCAAATCCTTATGAATGTGAAAACCCAACATATTGTACTTCGATGAAATACTCTTCCAGATTACAGACATATCCACATTACTCATCAACGAATTAACCTCAGACTCATCCCCATATTCCACTTTCAAAAACATATAGGATAAAAGCTGACCGGGAGGCGTAAACAAGTTAGGAAAATTACAGACGGGACTCAATAATATCTTGTTTTCCAGTAAGGCATCAACCCTTTTTTTAATAGTTTTATAATGTAACCCAGTTTGTTTATGTATCTTATTCCGGTTGTACTTGATTCCTTCTCCGGATAATAGTGTCTTAATGATGGTTAAATCAAGTTTATCAAGGGGATACCCGCATAGCTCAAGTTCTCCTTTTTCCTGTTCTCTTTCAAGGATCTTAACGCAGGTACTTGGTTCATACTTCAGCATCAACTGATTACTAACATATACCGTATTACTGTTAAACGTGGCGTGTGTTCTTTCAACATTATACTGTTTCTCTAGAACATATGGTATCTTAGCCATCCATTCATGACCTCTCATTAGACTTTCATGGAGGGAAAAGATGAGAGAACCATATTCTCCTTGCTCACACTTGTAAGAAGCCACTATACGATTTTCTTCTCTGATCCATTTATGTATGCGCGGATTGCACTCTTCGCAGTCAGGTATATCCATATTTGTAATCATGAGTAAGGGGTAGGCTGAAAAAATGTAATAAAATGGAAAACTTGGAGGCTCTATAATATTGTTTTTTAATAGTTTCTCAACACGGTTCTGCACGGTACCTCTATTTTTCTCCAAGATCCTTCCAAGTTCACTATAATTTAGTGTAACGGATTCACCTTTTACCAAGGATTCTATAATATCGAGGTTATCCTTGTCCTCCAAAAGATCCGGTATCGCCATCCTATCGCCAGAAATATTGTTTTTCCTCCTTAATCATTAAATATAACTGTGAGTAAACTATAAACTCTATCGAACTTTCCATTGAATTTAACGTAAAAACACGTATAATGTTTTACACATCCTCTTAGATTATCGATGATAGAGGTTCCACTAACAGGTCTTTTTGTCTCATCTTATGATAATACCTAACACCATACCTATTTGAAGTTTAGCCTAGACTAAAATCCTATATTTGTGGTATGTAGCATATATACAAGGTGTTAAAGTGTCCGCGATAGGTTATTCGAGATCAAAGTCACTGTGGGTTATTAATTATTTCAATTCATGTGGATTCATGGAACTACTTCCCTGGGTAGGCTCCGGCTATGATATGGAACGATTCGGAATCTTGCCGACAGCCAGTGCGAGACACGCAGATGTATTGATTGTCTCAGGTTACATCACTACAAAGGGAGCTAAAAGAGTGAAAATGATCTACGATCAAATGCCGTCTCCTCGTTTTGTAATGGCCTTGGGCAGCTGTCCTATGACTGGTGGGATGTACTGGGATTCTTACAATACCGTGAAAAACATCGAGGAAGTCGTACCCGTCGATGTATGGGTGCTAGGCTGCCCACCTAAGCCAGAGAACATTGGGCACGGTATAGTTATGGCTATGAAAGCGATTCAAGGTGGCTTTGAGGGCCATTAAGGGGGGATGACAACACGAGTAATAATTTAAGGAAACAACTTGAGGAAGAATATCGGGAAAAGATCTCTTTCCTAGACGAAAACAAGATAATGACAATAAATGTCAATCATGAAGATACGGTGAAGGTGGCTTCATCCTTAAAAGAGTGGGGTTTTAATCATCTATCTGATGTTACAGTTGTAGATTATCTTGAAGATGAAGAATTTGAAATAATATACCATCTCTGGGATCATAATAATCATGAAAGACTTATCCTAAAAACGAGGATACCAAGAGATAATCCCGTAATAAACACTTTGACTCATATCTGGACCTCGGCTCAGATGCATGAAAGAGAGAATCATGAAATGTTTGGAGTAAACTTCAATGGGAATAACAAGCTAACGCCTCTTCTCCTCGAAGACTGGGATGGGTTACCTCCGCTACGAAAAGACTTCGATTCACGGCAATATGTGCTCGATGAATTTTATGGAGGTGAACGAGCATGATGGATATCCCCTTCTTTACAATTCCCTTTGGGCCATGTCATCCATCATCAGGGCACTTCCACGCATCCTTAACTCTAGACGGTGAGATAGTCGTAAACGTAGAACCCGATCCGGGTTATCTTCACCGTGGCTTCGAGAAACTAATGGAGTACCGAACATACCTCCAAAACTCTCCATTAGTGGATAGGATCTGTATACTCGATCCATTCGCAGCAGAACTGGGATACGTCAAAGCATCCGAGGCGGTTCTCGAAATTAATGCCCCCGAAAGAGGAAAATACATACGAACTATTATGGCTGAATTAGGGAGAATTTTAAGTCACATAACATGGATAGGGGTCACTTCCATGGTGCTTGGATTAGATAGCGGATGTAAGATAGCGTTTGGAGACCGTGAACCAATAATAAGGATTAATGAAAAAGTAACCGGAGGCAGAATATATCCCTGTTATTTTATACCCGGTGGTGTAAGAAGAGACCTACCTGAAGATTTTCCAGAGTTAATGACTGAGTTATTTAAGAAACTTGAAAAAAATCTGGAAAACTATGACTACTTGGTTTTCAATAATGAAACCTATAGGGCTCGTATGGAAAACGTTGGCGTACTAAAAACTGATGAAGCAATAGATTTAGGTGCAACAGGTCCCAATCTTAGAGCCACAGGCTTAGAAGCAGACACGAGAAAAGATGATTCCTATGAAGTTTATGATCATCTTGAATTTAATATTCCCACTATGACGAAAGGTGACGCTTTTGCAAGAGGCATGTGTAGACGTATGGAGATAGAGGAAAGTATGAAACTTATCAAAGACGCGATGGAGAAAATGCCGCAAGGAGACTATAAGAACAAGGACTTTAAACCATTTACAAAGGCAAAGAAGAAAGAAACATACTTCTGCTGTGAATCAGCCAGAGGAGAACAATGTTACCATATGGTGGGAGACGGGACAAATAAACCATTCAGAGCAAAGGTTAGAGGACCTAGCTTCTCTCATACTTTAGTTGAATTCCCGTATCTGGCCAAGGATGCTTACATAGCTGATATCCCCGCTATATACTGGAGTCTAGATCCCTGCCCAGCGGATGTGGATAGGTGAAAATAATGGATTTGAAAAAAATATTACAACCATTCAAACTATTGCGAAACCTGCAGAAAAAGCCAATGACACTGATTTTTCCCGAGGAATCCCTTCCCCCTGTTGAAGGGTACAGGGGTAGACAATTATTAGACACCGAAAAATGCATAGGGTGCGGTATGTGTTCAAGAGTCTGCCCAAATGATGCTATTGAAATGGTTGAGTTTGAGGATAAGAAATGCCCGGAGATAGATCTAGGTAAATGCTGTTTCTGTGCTTTATGCGCTGAAAACTGTCCAACGAATGCTTTGGAGATGACCAGTGAGATTTTTATCGCTGGATATGAT
>WJJC01000155.1 GCA_014729945.1 Candidatus Bathyarchaeota archaeon | reverse complement strand
GGATCATGTTTTCCCAGTAGGTGAACTTAGAGAATATTTAGCTAAAGCAGACTATGTGGTTGTGGCCGCCCCCCTCACCCCTGAGACTAAATATATGCTAGATATACCTGAGTTCAAAGCTATGAAGAATAAAACTTATTATATTAACATAGGAAGGGGCGCCGTTGCCCGTGAAAAAGCGTTGATAAAGGCTCTAAAAGAAGACTGGATAGCGGGTGCCTATCTGGACACCCTTGAGGTGGAGCCATTACCAAAGGATAACCCGTTATGGGACATGGACAATGTATTACTTGTGCCACATGATAGTCATAGTAGCCCATACATCGGTGACCGAGTCATGGACATCTTCTGCATGAATCTTGAACGCTATGTGAATGATGAGCCCTTGAAACATGTCTGTGACCCTGAAAAGGGATACTAATATCAATCCCCATTCAGAGTAATACCGGTTTAAGAGGGATCTATTTGACAGTATTTACGATAATTCATGGCGATGACGTGGATGGACTCACATGTGGAGCCTTCCTCAAAAGAGTGAAAGGAGGAGACTTCTATCTCGCCAACTATGATAACCTAGAGAAAGCCCTAGAACAAGTAAATCCTCCAGTAGATACCCTATATATGTGCGACTTGAATATCCGAGACGATCTTGAAGAAGAATTAATGCGGATCAGAGAATTCGCCAGTATAAATATCATAGATCATCATCAAATGAGCCCCGATTTAAAGAAGAGACTGGAGAAAAAAGGGGTTAACATCAGGCTTGAGACAAAGGACTGTGCAGCGGTGCTAGTCTATGATACCTTTAAAAACCAGCTGGGCCATGAGGGGAAAAGACTGGCGGCATATGCAGCTATCTCGGATATGTTTGAGGAGGGGCCGTTAGCTGATCCTATTTTAAGTAAGATGGATCGTAAATTTGCTCAACATGAAGCTCAGATACTAACTCATGCTTTAAGCAGTGATCAATCCATCGATTTTAAACGAAGCGTAATGAGAGCGTTAAGTGAGTATAATTATCCGCATAGGATCGAGGGCGCAGTTGAGAAAGCAATACAATGTCTTGAGGATATGGCACAGATAAAGGAGACCATTCCAGCGAACTCTGAGATTTATGGTAGGGTCGCGGTAATGGAGGCAAAAGGGGATAAGAGTACGGGTGGGATCTCAAATCTATTAATAGATACTCTGGGTGTTGACGTGGGAATAAGCTACAAAGTTAACGAGGAGTACTATAATATCAGTTTACGGGGTGAGAAAGCGCTTGAAGAGCATCTTGGTGAGATATCCAAAAAGCTGGGAGTCAAATATAGTGGATTTGGCGGCGGTCATAAGCGTGCTAGCGGGATTAAGATCCCTCAGGAGAATCTGAAGCCTCTACTGGCTGAGTTAATCACTGAGATTAACGACGGGGAATAAATTTTTGACCCCACTCTATTTTTCGTCGGCCTTCCTCGATTCGTTCTTTTAGTGGATCCAGTCGTCTTGGGTCGAAGGGTATGTATCGAATTGTTTCCGCTTGGGGATAGTAGAGTTCTTTATTTGTACACAGTGTAATACGGTATTCGTTTTCTTTTTCTTGAGATTGTTTAAGGCAGTTCATGGCTCGTGCGAGGCGTATTAATTTGATACGGTTAAAAGGGTTGTCGAGGTCATAATCCTCTGGTCGTCTATAGTTGATTTCTCTTTCTCGTCTAGTGTCTGAATATACGATAAATTTTTCCCCCATGTGTTTTATCTGTATGGGGTAAAAGAAACGACGGAAAACACGGAGATTTATTCTTTTCCCCTCCAGTA
Source organism: Candidatus Bathyarchaeota archaeon (assembly GCA_014729945.1). The sequence continues at coordinate 11,096 of WJJC01000155.1, read as the reverse complement.
CAACGGGTAGACCCTTTTCCGCCATGTCGAATAGATAATCTTGATGAATTAAAATTATTTACCATATCAAATTTTTATGGTGAATGAGTGTTGATATTGACTTTTTCCGGTGTTGCAATACCTACCTCCTAACCATAAAAACAAATAATATTTCGTCATGTACACATTTATAGGTAATTTATTGGGGATAAAGTCGTTTTAACGCCCTGTTGGACAAAAGGGAGATAAGTTGTAACGAGTTATCCCATGGGTTCTAGAAGTAGCTTTTAAGTTTATTATAGGAAGTTTCTGGATTTTTGCTTTTCATAATAAAGGAGCCGCTGGCGATCATGTTTGCGCCTGCATTTATTGCTTGTTCTATGGTATTGTCGCTCATGCCTCCATCAACCTCTATATTGATCTCTTGTGACCGGGATCGGATGTGTTTCACTTTTTTCAGTTGTTCTGGGAGAAACTTTGCTCCATACTGCCCCGGTTTAACGGTCATTATCAAGACGCCGTCCAATACATCCAGGTAAGGTTCAACTATGGATACAGGTGTTTCAGGATTCAAAGCGATGAAAAAGCAGAAACCTGATCTTTTTACCTGTTTTATGGCTTCGTCAATGTTTTCTAGGGTTTTTGCGTGGATTATAACGGTATCAATCTGGGAGGGGAGTTTCTTGACTCTCTCCAAGGGATTTATAGCCATTATGTGAAGCTGGTATCGATTATAACGGGGTAAGTTCATCGGAAAATCCAGTGAAGTGGATCCTACGAATTTTCCATCCATGAGATCCAGCATTACATTGTCTGCGAATGGGACTCGTTTGAGCATCTGGTCGAGTTCTTCTTGATTCTGGGCTATTATTGCGGGCAGTATCTCTTTTTTCGGTGGCATTACTTTATTGGTTCTAAGCTTTGTTATTATATTTATCCATCCCACTTTTGTCGCATTAGAGTATTATTGTCTCAAGTAATGGATGCAACATGTTTATTGTTTAATATATTCAAAAATCAAATTATAACATTCAAATTGATATAAACTTGATAATAGATTATCAAAACAAGTAAGTATAACTTATATTCCAAAGATTATTAACATTAAACAACCCAATAACACTTCATATAAAAACATCAACGTGAACACGATGCCTGGTGAAAAACCTCTAAAAATTCTACACGTAGACGACGAAAAAAACCAGTTAGAGTTCACAAAATTATTCCTAGAACAAATAGAAAAAGATGTAATAGTAGACTCAGTAAACAACCCCGAAGAAGCACTGAAAAGACAAGAAAAAGAGAACTATGACTGCATAATCAGCGACTACAAGATGATGTCCATGAACGGCATCGAATTGGCTCAGAAAGTCAGAAAAAAGAGTGATGTCCCATTTATTCTATATACCGGTCATGGTAGTGAAGAAGTAGCTGAACTCGCGTTCTCCTCTGGTATAGATGATTACCTGAGAAAAGAAACAGAACCAACACATTACCAGGTTCTGGCAAAACGTATAAAAGAAACAGTGGAAAAACACAGACTAGATGAACTCTACAAGAAAGTTGTAGAAGAGAGTAGAGATGCCATTATTATTATAGTTAAGAACAAAGTAGCTTTTCTGAACCGTGCAGCATGTAGTCTAGTTGGAATAAATAGTGTAGAGGAATGTATTGGCGAAGACGTCTTTGAATTCTTTCTTGATGAGTCTGAAAAAATCTTTCCACCGTCACTAGATGAAGAGGGAAACTATAACCTCAAGATGAATTATAGGACCAGCTATGGGACTATTAGAAACGCTGATGTAAACATTAGCAAAATCAGATACCGTGGAGAAGATGCCTACCTATGCTTTATTCGAGATATAACAGAGCAGAGAAGAAACAGAGAAAGACTCAACGCGATATACCAGCAAGCCATCAAACTTAGCACCGCTGGTGATGTCCAAGAGATATCAGAGATTACACTGGATATAATGGAGACGGTTTTTGATTATCATACATTAACATTCCACATCGTTGATGGAAACAATTTGAAGACACTGGGTACAAGAGGTGGACCATCCTTTGAACTGGTTCTTCCCTTGAATGGTCAAGGTATAACCACAAAAGCGGCTAGAGAAACTCAGAGCATAATGGTGTCCGATGTATCAGAGTGCAGTGACTTTGTAAAAGGTAATATGGATTCAGGGTCAGAACTAGCAGTACCAGCTGTGCTAAATGGTGAGACATTAGCTGTCTTGAATGCAGAGAGCAAAGAAGTAGATAACTTTACCAAACAAGATAAAAAATTACTTGAAACACTTTCCCAGCACGTTGCCTTCGCGTTCAATAGGATAAAAACGGAGAGACTTAGAGAAAAAGAGGAAAAAAATAGAAGCCAACGACTTGATTACGCTCTAGGCGTCTTAGATCACACTGAGAAAGTTTCAACGTTAGTTAGTGGGGATCTTCAGAATAATTTACTCAGCATAATGAACGCTACGGGCGTAATGAGGATTCAACCAGATATGATGAACGAGATACTTGATTCAATCGAGGAGAATGCTGACAAAGCATATTATACCTCAGATCTAGTTAGAGAAATCTTAGACAAGTTAACACGCATCAAAGGATACATAGAAGTAAATCATGCTATTCGCACCATTCTAGAGAAGAAAAGATTCCCTAAAAACATCCGAGTCAACACCCAATACGATGAATCAATCCTTATCGTAGAGATTGGTGAAGAAAAATTCACAAGGATAATAGACAATCTATTAATGAACGCAGTAGAGGCAATGCCTGGAGGCGGATCTCTATATGTTAAGGTTAATGGTAGAAAAACAAGTGCACAGATCGATATATGTGACACGGGTAAGGGTATACCAGAGGAGCGACAGGAAAAGATCTTCGAACCATTTAACTCTACAAAGGATGGACACACAGGACTGGGGTTGGCATTCTGTAAAAACGCAGCTGAGTCAATAGGTGGAGACTTAAAACTAGAAAAGAGTAGTGATAAAGACACCCGATTTAGACTATGGTTACCGTTAATAAAAATAGATTAAGAAAATTAGGCTTTTTTCTTACTGGAGACTTTCTTCGATGATTTTGGCCTCTTCACTGTCACTGTACTTTTCTCAGCGAGGAGGAAAGGACTTTCTACGCCTGCAAGCACAACTGTTGCTCTTATCTTGTTATCAAGCGCTGGATTGATCTTGCTTCCCCAGACTACACGTGCATCAGGATTTATGCTCTCAAGCACAAGCTCTCCCGCCATATTCACATCCTCCAGCGTCATATCCTCGCCACCTTCGATGTGAACGAGGGCTCCATGAGCTATATTAACATCATCGATATCCAGTAACTGATTATCAAGCGCCTTGTTTACGGCGTCCTCTACCTTGGTGCCTCCTGTTCCTTCCCCAAACCCAATTGCACATATTCCACCACCCATCATGATTGCCTTGATATCCGCGAAGTCCAAGTTCATGATCCCAGGTACGCTGAGAGTCTCAGTCATGTTATTGATGAAATCAGTAACTCTTGCGTTGGCTACGGCGAAAGCCTCTCTTATGGGTAGTTTACCCGCGATGTTGCGCAGCTCATTGTTATCAATAACTACTACGCTATCACAAACATCCACTAGGCTAGCTAAGCCTTGTTTTGCTTTCTTTACCCTTGTACCCTCAACATTGAAGGGAATTGTTACAACGCCTATGGTTAATGCCCCTAGTTCCCTAGATACCTTAGCGATCACCGGAGATGCACCTGTTCCAGTGCCGCCTCCAAGAGCACTTGTAACGAAAACAAGATTTGCTTCACCAATTACGCCTTCAATTTCAACGGTGGATTCTTCAGCTGCTTTAGCACCCTGCTCAGGGAATCCTCCACATCCTAGTCCTCCACATAGTTCGTATCCTAATAGCACTCTGTTATCTGCTTTGCTCGTCGTCAGGTGCTGTGCATCACTGTTAAGTGCAACGGTGCGGGCGCCAACAATTTTCTTATCCATCCATGAAACCATGTTGCTTCCGCCTCCACCTACGCCAAGAATCGCAATCCTAGGTGTGGCTTCCTTTGCTATGTCCTCGATACTCTTGGCCGGGACCGCGTGAGGCGCCACTTCTATTTCAACCGTCATTAAGTATTCACCTGTTTGAGCATGTATTTCTGTACAAAGTTTATAGTATTGTGTGTGTGAAAAAGGTTACAAACATATTGATCTATTACGAAATATCATAAATCCATAGCGGATTTCACTAAGGACTGATACTGAGAGTCAAGTTCAGCCGCTTTTTGAAGATGAACACAGGCTTTCTCTTTTAATCCATGAAAACTCAAATGAATACCGTAGCTAAAATGAGCTCTAGGGTTTAAGGGAGAATTGTTTAACGATTTCTTGAAATGTTTATCAGCTTGCTGAGGCCGTTCCCTTTTGGATAAGAACTGAGCATAATAGAGGTTTAATTCTGGGTCCTCAGGGTTCTTCTCCAAGCCCATTATAAGTTGTGTTTCGGCCTCGTCATCCCGTCTTGTATCAGCTAATAAACGAGCATAATAAAGTCTTGTCTCAGGTGTGTTTGGATCTCGTTCAATAGCGGCCTTAAAGTTTTCTTCTGCTTCATCGTATCGCTGCTGGTTATATAAGTAAAACCCGAAGACCAGATAAGCGTCAGGGTTCTCAGGATTCTTGTTTATGGATTTATTGAAATGAGCTTCTGCTGTAACATTGCTACCTTTTTTCACTAATATGAGCGCGTAATGGAGGTTTATATCAGCGTTATCCGGGGTAATGTGAAGGGCTTCCCGAAGCATTCTCTCTGCTTCATCAAGTTTACCCAGTTTAGATAAGACCACCCCTCTATTCAAGTAGAGCTCGGGTTCAAGAGGAACCATGGATGTAAGGTAACCAAACTGACGCTCAGCATCACCATACCGTTTCTTCTCAATCAGAAACTTTACGTAATTTCCACGGATAATCAAATCCTCAGGGCGGTTATCGAGGGCTAAACGGAAATGTTCATCAGCTTCGTCACTTTTTCCCTGGTCCCAAAGGAGTAATGCATAGTTGTTATGGGTATCAGAGTCATGGGGATTAATTTTGATGCTGTGCTTGTAGAGTCGTTCAGCTTCCGCTGCATCTCCCAGATCTGAATATATATTAGCTAAGTTATTCATAGTCGTGGGGTCAGGTTCAACAAGAAGAGCTTCCTTAAGATGATTTGATGCTTCCTCCAATCTGCCTTCATGATAAAAAATTATACCCAGATTATTATGGATCGTTGCATCACTTGGATCAAGTTTCAAAGCCTCTAAGTACTGTTTAACAGCATCTTCTCTACGATCCTGTTTCTCCAAGAACTGGGCGTAACTGAGTAAAGCATCTGTTGACGCATCTAGTTCAATAGCTCTAAGATGATGATATTCGGCTTCACCGGGATTATCTATTGAGGCATAAAATCGGGCGTAACTCAGATGATTCTCAACAGTGTTTGGGAAGATATCTTTTCTTTCTCCTTGAATAACCTCTTTTTTCTCGGGTTTATGCTCTTCAAGTTTCTTGATAGCAGTCTGACGAGTTCTTCTTGTGTGTGCAAGTTGTTCAATTACCTTATACATGGCTATGAGCTGGGATGGGGCAGCAGTGGTCTGGCTCTCAGCAACTGTGATTAAAACCTTTGCGAGGCCCTCGTTTTTTCCCTCGTGTTCGGCTACCCATGAAGCTAACTGGATGATACCACCAATATCTCCTTGATTAGCCATCTGATTAATTAACTCCAAGTATACAGTCAAGGGTAACCTACACAACTGATTGTTTTTCGGGTTTTTCTCTTTTATGGGTTAAAGCTATTTGTATAAGAGATTATATACAAACTGTATTTTCTTTGTTCCTGATGCTCGCTGCAAATTATTGGTACAATAATAAACGACATCACCATCATGAACAATAGTTTCTACGGATAGAAAATTTTCATTATTGAACATAATCAAAGACGCCTTATCATTTACATTCAAGGAATCCACAGTCTCCCCATTTAGAGTAAGTCGGGTCTTCAAATCCTCGGGAAGACCACTAATTGAAACATCCACCTTAAGCAATTCATTCTCAGATGGAGTAAAAGCAACAGTCATAGCCCAGTTCCTCCGAATAGACCAGAGATCAAGCAACTTTTCATTACTGAGATAAACAAAGGGCCCTGTCCCACGCCCATCAGGCTCCCCCCAGTAACTAGGCCACGGATCATTCACAAAAACTCCCGTCTCGTTATAACCAACGGCAACAACATAGTGACCTTTTTCTTGGTTGTCGTCAAACCAAATAAGAAGAATCGGAGCATATCCAAAGGTCATCTGCTTTTTTAACTGGTTTAAGCTGAGTCTCCCGTTTTTTATTTGAGTGAGATCTCGATGGATAAAGGGTTCATCCATTAATTCCGTGTACGTGACTCCTTCGTTTTCATCAGTGAGTAACTCATAACTGAGGATGTCTTGTGATACTTCTAGGTTTTGTGTATAGTCTAGCACCATTTTCACAGATGCGGGTCCACAGAAGTAGCTAGTCTGCTGATCATGGTAAGGAACATCAAGTATTAGGCTCTGAACCTGATTTCTAGATGACCAGCTAAATGCTTGATAAAAGAGATAAATTAAGACTATATACAAGAATAGTCGGCGTTTACAGCATAAAGTCTTGAATCTCTTTATCAAAAAACGTTTTTTCTCTCCTAAAAGCCTACCCAAAGTATATCAGTATTCTCCCTAGAGGCCGCTTTTATTATTTTACAAATTATGATCTATGCGAAATATAATGTAAAAACATGTATTTATCATAAGTTTTTAGATTATATCTTATTTTTGCCCCACTCATCCCTTAGAATACTGTATATTGCACTATTCATGTACTTACCTTGTATAAACACCGCTTTCCGTTTCAAACCTTCGAATATGAATCCGTTTTTTTCAAGAACACGTATACTAGCTTTATTCTCAGGGTTACATTCTGCCTGCACACGTATAATCTTCTTAGACCTGAAAAGATAATCAAGGAGAAGGCTTACACCATCTGTTGCGTATCCTTTTCCTCTGTGATCTGGATGGAGCATATACCCTATTCTATAGTGTTCTCCCTGGGGGCCGGTGACAAGTTGTCCCACCGAGTTCCCTTGTTTATCGGTTATCACCCACCACTCGGAGGACTTTTCTGAATCATACCATTTCTCTATATCTGATCTGCTGTTTATCTCCAACGGTTCATATGGTCCAGTATAATCAGGATCATTATTACACTCTGTGAACCAATCGAGATCAGTGGCTTCCAGTGGCCGGATGTTCACCTTTTTACCTTTGAGCATGGTATTCGATTAATTATTGCACCGGGTATTGATAGTCTTTGTGTGGGTAATTATTTCAACTCAAAACACTGCTTTTATCTTATGTCAAGTGGAAAAGAGTATGATAGCATCGTTATACGGGATGTTATGATTGTAAACGGTAAGGGAACCCCACCTTATGGACCATGCGATATTCTCATCGAGGATAGAAAAATCAAAGACATCATCAACGTGGACACCATCAGCCTCTCAAGGTACAAGACAGAGAGACCTGAAGCCGAGAAAGTAATCGACGCAGAAGGAATGTATGTCATACCAGGGCTCGTAGACATGCACATCCATATCAATATCGACGACGATAAATGCGGACCTAAAGGAGCAGAATATGCATACAAGCTATGCCTTGCCCACGGCATCACCACTATCAGAACCTGTGGCTTCGGAAACGACGAAAAACTACTCAAACATAAGAGACTTAGCCAAGAGAATAAAATTGTGGCTCCAAGGATTAAGGTGCTTGGAAGCTGGCCAGCTGAAGTTCACACAATTGAAGAAGCGAGGAAAACGGTGAGAGAGTTCAAGGAATTGGGCGTTGATGGGATAAAGATGATTCCACGACCACATGTAACCCCTGAGATGCTTGAAGCCATAGCGGATGAGACACGAAAACAGGGTCTAGAAGGGGGCATAGCTATTCACCATGCCCAGAACAGTGAACTGGATGCAATGATAACCAGTGACTCGGCTAAAGAGATGTTATCCATTGAACACACATATGGTATCCCACAAGCAGCCCTACCGGGAACACAAAACTTTCCCCCCGACTATAACTACAGTAATGAACTGGATCGATTCAGGAACAGTGGCTATATCTGGACCGAGGCAGATATGTATCCGGAGAGGGTGAGAAAGGTATTTGATGCCCTACTAGAGAATGGAACAGTATGGGATCCCACCATGGTGGTCTATGAGGGGCATAGAGACTATGAGCGAGTCAAATCACTACCTTGGCACGATAAATACACTGTAAGACAACTATGGGAAGCATACAGTCCTAGTCCCGGGAGACATGCGACGCATTTCTTCAACTGGAAAACTAGTGATGAAGTCGCTTGGAAGCAAAAATACCAGATATGGATGAAGTGGATCAAGTACTTCTTCGATAACGGAGGGCGATTAGTGGCTGGTAGTGACACTGCTTTCATATACGCTTTATTTGGTTTCGCGTTGATTCGGGAACTCGAGTTATTCCAAGAAGCAGGCATCCATCCAATTGACATTATAAAGATCGCAACAACCAACGCTCACATGACTCTGGGAAACAAAGAACATGCAAAAGGTATCAGGAAGAACGCGCCAGCTGATTTGGGCATAATAGACGGAAATCCTTTGGACAACTTCAAAGTAATGTATGGAATAGGTGTGAATAGATACAGCAAAGACGGTTTATCTGTAACACATGGAGGCGGAGTTGTATGGAACATAAAGAATGGCGTGGTTTTTGACTGCAAACATCTTCTGAGTGAAGTGGCTGAGTATGTTGAGTCTCAAACAAACAAGTAACCCTCTAAATACTCCAAAAACATTTTTCGTTATCACACTGGTATCCTAGGTTATTTCATCAGCTACTAAATAACCAACACCAGCTTTCTTAACTCGTACTTTAACGAACTCACCTAAGGAGGCTTTTGTCTTAACAGCCACTGCTTTATAGGTATAGTTTCTACCCACTTTAGTCCCTCTTTTCCCATGCTCTGTTATCAAAACGTCGCCTTCCCAGTCGATCCATTTCTTGCCCACATCAACTGCCAAGTTTTTCCATAACTTGGTCATCATACGAGATAGTTCTTTTGTCTCTCTCCCATGTAGTCTTCCCGGCATCTTGCTTGCATCGGTTCCTGGTCGTGCCCAAAACCTGTTTATATTAAGCACATCTGGTCTTAGCCACTGGATTAACTCAATCGAGTCCTGAAATTGATATATGGTTTCACCAGGGAAGCCGCATATTATATCTGTGCTTATAGCTATGTCAGGATATTCAGCTCTTAACCGATTTACTACGTCTTTAAAGTCCTGTACGGTGTATCTACGTCTCATCTTTTCTAGGATCTCATCGTTACCGGATTGTATAGGGATGTGAATAAACTTGTATAGCTTAGGACTTCTTAATGACTCTATCATATCGTCTAGAACTAAGTCTAACTGGTTGGGAGTAGTCATTCCCACCCTTACCCTGAAAGCACCCTCAATATCGGTTATCCTGTTTAATAGATCGGGGAGCCTCGTACCATTGTCATTATATGTGGCTGTATCTTCCGCTGTTACCCATATCTCGCAACACCCATTTTTAACAGCCGTCTCCGCGTCCTTAACGATCTTATCTGCTGGAAAACTGTATAGATGACCCCTAGCGAATTTCACAATACAATAACTGCAGTTTCCGAGACAACCTGTACTTATTGGTGCGATATGTATCAGTTCGTTATCCCTGACTCTGGGCAGGCAGGTTCTATCGGTCGCTTTTCCATCAATGTATCTTACTTTCTTCCCATTCAAGGCATGTTGAACTGCTTCGGATATGTGCTCAATGTCATCAGGCCCCACCAAGCTAGCGGTAGGGGCGATCTTCTCCACCTGTTTGGTCAATGATTTGGGCATACAGCCTGCCACTATCAAAGGTTTTCCAGATGCCTCTAGGTCCTTAATCTCTTTTGATATCTTGTACTCTGTTGGTGTTTTTACGACACATGTGAAAATAATGTTGATATCTGATTCATCTTCTTTATCCACTAGATTGTATCCATCCTGTGATAGAACTCCTCCGGCTATTTCTGCATCCGCTTTGTTAGCGCTACATCCATAGGATTTGAGGTATATCTTTTGCATCTGGGTTCCTTCTTTGGTTGCGATTTGGCATCTTTTAAACGGTGTGGAGGGTTATATAAGACGTATTTTTTAAGTGTAGGTTTTGTGTGGATTTCTTTATGGTTTATTTAAATCGTTGAAGAGTTCTTTGTCTTATTTTATTGCTTTATTTATGTTATATTTATAACTTTTTAATTCATTTTTTGTATTTATTCAGTATAATTGTCTGAGTCGTTTTTTTAGAGACGATGAAAAGTTACTCTCATTATATGAGAGTGTTGTAAGTTACTCCATTATATTGAGAGTAATTAATATTTTTAATACAATCCAGTATATCATTGCTTTGGGAGATGTTATTAGATTTGTCTCATATTCCTTGAATAATGCCGATGCACACACGTAAATGAGACAATACAGATGTGCGGATGACATTATATGTCCGGCAAATATTGGGGGAGCAATAGAGACATGGTATTAGTAGAAAAAGCGCTCAACTGGGCGCAGACTGAGATCGTAGGGGAGACTAGACGGATTCTTCTGGGAAAACCAAAGCCAGTACTCGACATAACTGGGATAGTCAAAGGAGTAATGGCATTGGAAGACACAGAATTATACAATATGGAAGAAGATGTTGGAAGAGCAACAAGTAAAATCGATCTAGGAATAGACCTCTACAACATGGAAGACTGGGATTAACCCAGATCACCACTTTTTCTTTATAAAATTCTTACTAAACCACTCGGTGATACGTGTATATGAACCACCAACACTCGTGCGTCCAAGCCTTATCGCCTTGATAACATCATCTGGATCACGCGAATCCGACTCCACTATAGTATAAGATCTTCCAATGGTATCAGATATATGAGAATCACTCCCCCCAGTCATTGGAAGACTAATTTTTTCCGCAAGGCGCCTATTTTTCTCGCAGATATAATG
>WJJC01000021.1 GCA_014729945.1 Candidatus Bathyarchaeota archaeon | reverse complement strand
TCTAAGTCATGAGAAAGACCCTAGCCTATCTATTATCTTTACTAACATTATTCACAATAGGACTTGCAATCCTTCACCCTAGCTACAAAATATTAGCTGATTGGCTCGGACCCCTACTTGGAAGCCATATATACACTATGTTCACCTTCATCTACTTGATACTTGCAAATCCATTTCGCTACACAACTGTAGCCATAACATGGATAATAGTAGGTTTGTTGATCGGTATTATCAGCGGAAAAAAACTAGGTGCCTCAATAACCGCTTTATTCACGTGGCTCACCACAATTCCCTTATTGGCTGCATCAATAGCGGGGATTTACCTAAACCTAGAGTCCATAGGAATCTCAAATAAAGAAGTAACCGAAATAATATCCATCATACCCACAATACCCTCACAGCTAACATTCAACAAACTATTCCAGATACCAATATTCAGCGACATATTCTTCCAGCTCATGGAGACAATCCCCAGAATAGAGGAAACTACAGATCCAAGTGCAATCCTGATGGAACTAGCGTCCCCCCACCTAGTGTCCATAGCAGCAAAACCAGTCTTAATCATAATAAGTGCCATACTAGGCGCAGCTGTCAGCTCTACTCTGATACAAACCATAAGGAACACCATCCCTGACAGAAAAAACGCCATGGGCGCATTAATCATACTCATAATCTCCTTATCCTTAGTGCCCTTTTCAACATGTCTTAACCTAGAAGACGGAGTATACACCGAGGTAATAGGCGGATACACCGATGAAAGAGGAAGAGCCATTATCAGCCAACTCTTAGTGGACAATCAATTAGAAATCGTACCTATGGACAATGACGAGACACAAGGCCTTGTCGCCTCCATGGTGCTCACACAGAAAATATATGACCCATCAATACTCTACACCTTACCCATAGAAGACATAACAAACTATGTTCACCTCAGAAATCTCATCCCAAACACATTCGCAGTCAATTTATACCTGGGAGAGGACACAGATTCAATACAAGAGAAATCAAATCAGGTAATCAACTATATCGAACAAGACCTAGACCTCCAGTTCAAGGAAGTAATAGCACTGCCACTAAGAAACGATGGAGAACTCAATACAGCACTACCAACCATGACCGCTGTTTTCTACTATAGCCAGAACAATATAGAAGAGGCTAGTGAAAACTTATTGAAGGGTTTCACAGAAAACGGTGGCTTCACACGGTTTATCGAGGAGACAATCAATCCTGAGTCTCACCTTGACATTGAAGTATACGCGAGAGGGTTTATCCACGCCGAACCATTCGAAGGAATAATACCCGTTACCGATATCCCTCAAAATTATACCGATGAATACAATACACTAATAGAAAGCAGATACAGTTTCCTCGCAGGTTTACAGATAACAGAAAACGCTCTAGATCCACAGGGAAGCAGCTATTTATTCGACATCAGTAGTACACTGGGGGTTGAAGCCACTCCCAACTACTCAACAAACTCCGATGGAAGCTTCATAATCACGGCAAGGTCAAACAAGACAGGAATAACCGAACCCCTCGATCCAACGACACACATCAAGACCTCTCTCCCAGAAAATAGCATGGAATTAATGATCCTATCAACCCTGATTCAAGAACTAGGTGCAGTTGAAATAGAGACAGGACCCCCACAACCTTTTGACACTCAGATAACTGTACCAGAAGTAAAAACACCAGAAGTAACCGCCACGAAGACAAGCCAACGAGATAACGACGAAACCACAGTAACAATTACCGTGACAAATAATTACTATGATACAATTATAAACTTGAAACTAATCGACTCCTTCCCAAAAAAATACAGAATCTTAACCTCAGGAACAAACACAGTCACAGAGACTACTCTAGCACCGGAGGAGACACTTACACACAGTTACACAATAAAACCCAAAAAACCGGGAAAATACACAGACACACCAGCCGTATTAAGTTATGAACTTGATGAAGAAACAATATTAACATATTCAAACACGCTAGAAAGCATAGAAAACACCCCCAACCCAATAACAATGATAGCCGACAACTATCGAGCTTCCCTTTCCATACTAAATATGATGACCAACGGAAATGGCTTCCTCCTAACCTACACATTATTAGCCCTCATAACCCTAGTGGCAATAATTGATATCTACAAATATATGCGAAAAAGATCTAATGGCGAGCCTGAAGAGGTAACGGATCCTCCTTCTTTAAAACCCGAAGATAATCATGAAGCCCTTCAGTGAATAATATCCCTCCCGCGAAAAACCATGTCAGCGTATCACCGATATACATTATGCCAAAGCTAGCAGCCTGATAGACACAGTAAGCATAAGCGTACTCTACAGCCAATATTAAGCATATTACCCCTACCAATATCTTGAAAAGTGGATAAATGACATCACGTCCATCTTGCATACGTTTCCCATAAATCTACAGTAATAGAACAAATTATTAGAAGTGTCACAAAAAACATGAAAGAAAGGTAAAAAGAGGTTTACATAATGATTCTAGCATCTACTATCCGAGCGCCATCAGGGTAAGCTAGGATCGGGTTCATGTCCAGTTCTTTGATCTCTGGGCAATCCATTAACATCTCGCTCGTCTTGTATAGTATATTAGCTAAAGTAGGCTTATGACATGGGGGCATACCACGGGCACCTTCAAGAATCTTCACCGCTTTGATCTCTTCGATCATCTCAGCTGCATCCCTCTCCGTTATGGGTGCTACCCTAAAGCTAACGTCCTTGAGTATCTCTACGAATATACCACCCAGACCAAACATCAGTGTAGGACCAAAAGTTGGATCAGTGGTGCTACCAACAATAATCTCAGTTCCCTTGGGGGCCATCTCCTGAACAAGGATACCTGTGATCTCCGCGTCAGCCTTATACGCCTTCGCGTTTTCAATAATCTTGTTATATCCATCCCTAATCCCCTGCTCATCTTCGACACCGACAATAACTCCGCCAGCATCACTCTTATGCAGGATCTGGGGGCTTACTATCTTCAGTACAATTGGATAACCAATTTTTTCAGCCGCATCAACTGCATCATCCTCTGTCTCTGCTACATGGATCTGGGTAACCGGCATATCATATAGAGCAAACAGCTTTTTAGCCTCATGCTCATAAAGGAAATCTCTCTCCTCGTCTTTGGCCACATTAAAAATCTCATCAATCTTGGGGTCTCTCATTGAGTTTACCTCTATATTCTTCATGTATGGCTGTCTTCACACTTTTAAAAATATGGCTATTCGTGCAAAGCTTCTTAACTATAAACGATGCCGAAATAAGTATCTCCGGTATCCACTATGTTGAACACAATACAAATAGTCTTAATCAATATCGCCATATTCTTTGGGCACTACGTAATAATAGCCGCTGCCTTAAACTTCCAGTTCGGAAACGCTGGCATTCCAAATATGAGTAGCAATGTGAGCGTGGCCATAGGCAGTTTTACCGTAAGCTCCATAGTAATCCGATTAAGCATGTACGTAGCCGGAAAGGCTGGAGTTATATTCAAATCAAACTGGGTCTACGATAATCCTTACAATGTAAGTCAATTAAATCAATACTTTATCCAAAAACCAATACTAAGTGTATCATTATTTCTATTTAGCCTTGCATCTGCTTTAATATTGGGAAGCTTGGCTGGATTAGTGCTTGGAAAACTTAGTGGCCGTCTAAGGGCCACACGATTAATGATCTTCCTCATAATAATCAGCGACGCAACCTCAATAATAGCTGCAAACAATCAGGGAATAGCAGGAGGTACACTTGGAGCTTTCATTCCAAATTTCTTCGCGTGGTATCGAGGAGAGCAGATGGTGATTATTGCCTTAGTAATAATACTGGTAGGCATGGTTTCCTATGTCATCATAAATACCATGGTAAACAGTCCATTTGGAAGACTAATGAGAGGTGTACGCGATAATGAGGTAAGCCTAAGAAGCACAGGAAAAAACGTGGCCCGGATAAGAAGCCAAGTGATGATGTTTGGAAGTGGAGTAATGTCTCTAAGCGGTGTTCTTCTAGCTTACTATTATAGTTTCGTACAGTATAACATGTATAGTAGAATAAACTACACCTTCTGGCCATGGCTAATGATAACCGTAGGGGGTCTAGGGAGCAACGGAGGTAGTTATATCGGATCACTAACCTGTGTATCAATAATAAAAGGTCTCAACCTATCAAAACAGAGTATTGGGCCTCTTCTAATAGGAACAAAATGGATCAAACTCATAAACTATTTTGAAGACATGCTACTTGGAATACTATTACTCTTATTCCTCATCTTTAAACCGAGAGGAATATTACCCGAGAAAAACTTAGTGATAAAAGGAGTAGACTATATCAAGATAATAACTGGACGCGAATCTAAGAAAAATGAGAAATAGATTCACGATTAGTCTTAATCCATTTAGCAGCCCGTTTGAGCAGCGGATTAGGTGTAGCTACTACTGGAATATCTCTTGGACCTATTTTCAACTTGGGGACATAATCAGGCATAAGAGCAAATATTACACTAGCCCAGTAAATTCTACCATTTTTACGCTCTTTAAGCAACTCTTTAGTATTGAATGGAAGAGGATTATGATGAAATACTATCCCATCTGCCCAGTTGAGGATTATGGGTCTACCTATTTCCTGAATTAATGCAGTTGTCTGGGTTATCTCATCTAATGTATACTCAACCATCTCTAAGATAATCAGTTCTTTTGCCGGCATATACGTGAACTTCAATTCAGCAATAAAATACATAATAGCCTGAAAAACCTACCCACCGTATAAACTAATATTAACCAAACAGTGACCTTCAAGTGTAAAAATAACTTAAGTATCTTTCATTGTTCCTAGATTTGAAGACAATGACCGAAAACGTCTACATTGGATCAAAACCAGTCATAAACTATGTCACAGCATTAGTAACCGCGCTCCAGCGAAACCCTACCGTAAACGTTATGGCTCGCGGAAGAGCCATCACACACGCTGTTGATGTCGTAGAAGTCTGTAAACGTAGTTTCCTCAAAGATATTGAGATAAAAAACATCCTAATAGGAACAGAAAAAATGGGAGAAGGAGACGACCTGAGAAACGTATCAACAATAAAAATAGTGTTAAATAAAAACGATTAAAAATCATCTAATTGAGACACAAGGTCCTCAGCAATGAAAGCTCCACTAAATAAGTCTGCTCTTGCAGCAATCGCTATTTTTGCGGCCAAGCTACGAGCTCTGTTTCCTCTTCTACCTCTTGGAGCATTATTAACATATGGGTGTTGGTAAAGAAGGCCATATTTAGGGGGTTTGGCGTTACTAGTGATAGCTCTAAACATTGCTTTCTCTGCTCCCAATACCTGAATCGTACTTGATGGCATCATCCCTATCTTTTTGAGCCCCCCCGCTTTCTCAATGAGCTTAGCGCCAAGTACAGGCCCTGCTATAAAGGCTAGATTTGGGGCCACCTCCTCTGTTAACATGGAAACGTACTCTATCAAATCGTCTCTAAATCGGTAAAGGTCAAGGGTTTTTTCAGCGAATTTCTGGACAATATTCATATCTACCTCATGGAAAGATGCACCAATCGATGTTTGGCTGGCTTCCTCTATGCGTAAAGCATCTTTCTTCTTCAAAGTCATCTCCATGAGATGCTTCGTTGTGATATTCTCTCTATCCCCTATCTGCGTGATTATTTTAGCATAATCAATGTGTTCATTAACCCTTCTCCCCATTTCCGGGAAATGAACTCCATACCACTCCCTCATCCTACTTGAAAGACTATTCAAAACTGTGTCTAATTCCCCAAGAAGCTGGACTGCTGGAATAAGCAAAGCCTCACGATCAGAGAGCTTATCATGGACCTTCATGCGCGTTACTTCATTCATGATTCCATGACTAAATTGCCCGTACTCAGACTTCTCATTGATCAACTCAGCATCAATAGCTAATTCAGCTATTTTCTCTTTGATAACTCGTTCAACTTCCACATTCTCTTCGTAATGGATGTTTAGCGTATCTCTGAGAGATTCGACTAATAATTTATTATTAGAATAAACTGCTTCATTAGTCAGCGACTCAAGTTTTGAGACAAGATCACCTATTACACTATCATCGCCCTCTTCTAGACGCATCATAATCTTTGCAATAGTCCTCTCTTCGCTGGGCCAAGTTTGCTCAAACTTAACTTTATTTTCCTCATCTATGGCATATATTCCTGTTATCGTCTCTACCAAATATAGTTGCACATCATCATTCTCCTAAACTTTATCAATGGCTTCGCTGAGTACGTAGGGGAGAGTTGTCTAAATTAAACTTAGCCGTTGATATCGCGGGACTCAGACTGCGCAACCCTCTTATGAATGCTGCTGGTGTTCTAGGAATGAGTCCTCCTCTATTAAAAAGGGTATATGATTCAGGTGCAGCGGCTGTAATTAGTAAAAGTATTGGGCCTGAACCGAGGAAAGGGCATCCTAATCCAACCGTCGCACGTGTTGAATGTGGTATGCTTAATGCTATGGGGTTACCTAATCCCGGGGTGGATTATTTTTCATCAGAGCTTAAAGAAATTAAAAAAATGGGGATACCTATTGTAGCGAGTTTTTTCGGGGGCAGCACACAGGAATTCGCTGAGGTAGCGTACAAGTTATCGAAAATAGGTGTAGATGCGTTGGAATTAAACGCCAGCTGCCCTAATGTTGCTGAAGAACTTGGAATGTTAGCAGCTGATGCTACCAATATTGAGAAAGTGACAGCTGCGGTTAAAGAGGAAACAGATCTACCTGTATTTGTCAAGCTAAGCCCAAATGTTACCAATATCAAGAGTATAGCTGCAGCCGCGGAATGGGGGGGAGCAGACGCCATAACCGCCGTAAACACTTTGAAGGGAATGGCTATTGACATAAACATGAGAAGACCTATCTTAGCTAATATAACCGGTGGGCTAAGTGGTCCAGCTATCAAACCTGTTGCTCTTCGCTGCGTCTGGGAGATTGCTCAAGCCGTCGGTATACCGATCATCGGATGCGGAGGGATCACTACCGGAAAAGATGCCATAGAGTATCTCCTCGCTGGTGCCACAGCATTAGAGATAGGAACCGCAGTAATGACTCAAGGAATAAACGTATACAAGGAAATTAACGAAGGTATAAAGAAATACATGAAAAACAATGGATTCACAAAAATTGAGGAGATGATAGGGCTTGCCCAAGAAGGATGAAATACGAACTTTAGTAATACTGGATGTAAAGAGAGAAGCCGTAGACATATCCACAATCTTCTTCAAAGATAAAATTGTTCGTAACGCAAAACCCGGACAATACATTATGGTATGGGTCCCAGGAGAAGATGAGATACCCATGTCCATATCTACAATAAACCATAATGGGCTCTCAAGTATAACTGTACGCAGGTTAGGTAAAACCACTGAGATATTAGACTCTATGCAGCCAGGATCCAAGATTGGAATAAGAGGTCCATATGGTAACAGTTACTCTGTTGAAGGTGAAAACCCCTTGATAGTGGCTGGGGGTTCAGGTGCAGCTAGTTTACTTCCTCTTGTGAAAGCTTTTATCAAGAAGGATGTTAAGCCTACCTTTATTCTAGGTGGACGTAGTTCTGATCAGCTATTATTTGAGGATGAATTAATTGACTTACTTAGAGAAAAACTGGTGATCTCAACTGATGATGGGTCAATGGGTTATAATGGCTATGCCTCAGGATATGCTGCTCTGTTAATGGCTGAGAACGAGTATGATCACGTATACACTTGTGGACCAGAACTAATGATGGCTAAAATATTCTATGAGGCCGAAAAACATGAACTACCCATTCAAGCTAGCCTTGAACGTTACATAAAATGCGCAGTAGGTCTATGTGGTAACTGTGCAATTGGAAAATATAGAGTATGTAAAGATGGTCCAATATTCGATGAGGCGATGTTGAATAATGTACGAAACGAGTTTGGCATAAGCAAGATGGATGCTTCAGGAATCAAAGTACGTGTAAATCACTAGGTATTTCAATCCAGTTACCATTTCTAAGATATGCCAGTCAGGTCAGTGCGACGTAGATATCTGTGGATACACGTTTTGACAGATCAAACATTAGATTATGCCTCATTAAATGAGATTATACATAAAAAGATCCATTACCTTTATGGTGTAAAAGGCGCTGTTGAACTGAATTATAAATTAATAGACTTCTTCCCAAAGAAAAAAAATGCGATTATTCGATGTAATCATGATAGATTAATAGAGATGCGGACTGTATTAGCTCAAATTACCGTTATAAATGGTAAACCTAGTAGAATTGGTGTTAAACGAGTATCCGGGACCATAAAAACCCTGAAAAGGCATTTCATCAATCTTGTGGACTTTTAACTGAATCTTTTAGTAGAAAGAAACACTAGTTAGAAACATAGTGTTCTACACCTTATGCTTAGCTTGAATAAGAAACTGTTTCCACTCATAGCTCTCGCTGTTGTATTGTTTTTCTCGCTTAACGCAAGTGCCCCGCAAAAACGAGCTATAATTATTGATCCCCTCAGCCATGACTCCGAGTTTAAATCAAGCGCGATAGAAATCTTACATCAATCAGGTTACAGTATTGAGTATATTTCGTCTAATAATGTAACTATTCAACTCCTCAGCGATCTGCCTGAAAACTATGATCTATATGTTTTCCGGGTTCACAGCACCTGTATCAATAATCGTACATGGATATTCTCCGGGGAAAAATATCAAACTAATAGATACCCAATTCTCCAACTATCAGATCTAATACATAAAGCCAGAC
>WJJC01000154.1 GCA_014729945.1 Candidatus Bathyarchaeota archaeon | reverse complement strand
GCTAGGATCTCAATTGCTAGTAAGGCAGCGTTCTTGGAACCATCAATTCCTACAGTGGCTACAGGTACTCCAGTGGGCATTTGGACGATGCTGAGTAAGCTATCCATTCCTCCCAGTTTGACTTCCTTAGGTACCCCGACGACTGGTTTTATGGTCTGTGCTGCTACTGAACCCGGTAGGGCTGCTGCGAGACCTGCTATGGTGATGAATACCTTGGCTGGACTGTTTTTCACGTATTCCGTGAGCTTAGCGGGATTTCTGTGGGCGGATATTACTTGTAGGTCGTATGTTACCTTGAACTCGTCTAGGATTTTTGTTGCTTTGTCTCCTAGTTTCTGGTCTGATGTACTACCGATTATAATGGATACGTCGAACATATATTTTGTATCTGGTGACGGTCTTATTAAATTGCCCTTTAATGTGTCAAAGATCAGGATGAGACCCAGTTACAGGGCAAAGTGGTTACAGCTAATACTAGTCGCCATAATAATCACAATACCTCCCTGCAGAGCCGAGTTAACCCCTATGACCAGACGATGGGAAACAGCCGACCTCATCATAGAAGGAAAAATAATAGAAATAAGAACTCGGGAAGGAATCCCCGAGTCAACCATCGATATCGAGAGAATACTTAAAACAGACTCCCCTACGGTGAATACCCTCTACTTCAAGGGCCACGTAGAAGGCTTATCTATCAAGATCCCAGCGAATAACCTTGAACCCCATCAAACACATTTACTGTTCCTAGAACAAACCGGTACCGGATACAATCTCTTATACTCTGAAAAAGTTGAAGACCAGGTTAACCCCTCTATATCTATACCGGGTACAACTGGATTACTGGCGCTCTTCATAATAACTTTAATCTCATCGAGACAAATGGTATTAACAACTAAGAAAAATGTGGTTTACTCGTAAACCCTGCCTTTCTCTGTTCCGCCCTTAGATAATTCCTTACGGATACTACGGGCTAACTCATCAGCCTGTGCTGTGGGGTATTTATTGGTAATGCAGCCTAGGCAGAGTTGGTCCCGTCTCAAACCCGTCTCTTTGACGTACTCATCCACTGGCATATAGTTCACGCTATCCGCGTCTAGTTCCACCGCCAATTCATCAACGCTAAGCTGTGCACCGATAAGCTCCTTATAGGTACTCATATCTATCCCGTAGAAACAGGGACCAATTATCTTAGGGTAAGTGATGAAAAGATGGATCTCTTGTGCCCCTGCTTCTCTAAGTCTTTTAATGTTCCCCCGCATGGTGTCTCCTCTTACTATGCTATCGTCAACGACTGCGATATTCTTACCTACAATTTTTGGTGTCAATATGTTGAGTTTACGATAAATTACGCTCTGCCGATCCACACCATCCGTAATGAAAGCCCTCTGCGATACATATCTATGGCGCCGAAGAGCCATTTCCCATTTCAGTCCTGATTCCTCGTGAAACCCGTAAGCGGCATCGATTGCACTTTCTGGGAGGCACACCACTATCTCGCATCGTTTAATTTTATCCCCATGTTTTCTCGCCAATGCTGCTCCAAGGGCTCGGCGTATCTCGTAGACATATCTTCCATTGTATCTGCTATCCGGTCTGCTGAAGTAGGCGAACTCGAATGCGCAGAAAGCCTGATTCTTCCAAGGCTGTGCCTGTACTTGGGACATCACGCCGTCTTTAACTATTAATAATTCTCCTGGTCGGAGTTCACGCTGCCATTCTATACCATTTATTGCTAATCCTGTGCTCTCACTGCTGAAAGCGTATTTTCCATCAGTGAATCCGTAACACATGGGTTTTATCCCATTGGGGTCCTTGAATGCGAATAATGTACCGTCATCCAATATGCCCGTGATGCTATACGCACCGTCTATGTTGTTCATTAAATATGATATTGCTTCTGGAAGCGAGCCGTTTTCCTCCAGCGTCTGTACTATTAACGCCGCTAAGGCATGAGTATCTGAGGTGTCCTTGCTTATTCCTACTTTTTCCTGTAGCTCCCTTACATTGACTATGTTGCCGTTAAAACTTAGTACCAGGCTCTTGCTTTCTCCCTTGCTGAGTATGGGCATGGCATCGTAGCAGAGGGCTTGGTAATCCTTACCTCCACTGGTAGTGTATCTAACGTTGGCTATACCTATCTTTCCCTCGAGTTGTTTTACTTTGCTCTCCTTGCCCGGCTCCTTAATAGGTGGGATTAGCCCGAGTTCTGTGTAGTATTCTAATCCATTATTATACGTGGCGAACCCATGGCTCTGATGTCCCCTGTGATTTTGTGCTAGCATACCCCAGTATAGGTACGGGAAAATCTGCTCATCCGGACTATATATTCCAAAGATGCCACATTTTTCCCGTTTACTCACTAAAGTTCCTCCATTACCTCGTCAACGGTCTTCAGGTCAAAGTCCTCTAACTTGTTTTGTCCGCTGAGTACCCTGTATGAGGCTACGCATCTCTTGCTAACTTCTCGTACCACGGGCTTCGGTATCTCCGGTGCTGGACCATCTCCCATGTAACCCACATTTCTTAGGTAGCTTCTGAGGAACTCTTTGTCCAGACAGGTGGCCTCTTGGGGTTTACCTGTTTCATAGAATTCTTCAGCCCAGTAACGAGCAGAGTCATGTGTGGGTGGTTCATCTATTTGTATGAGTTCTCCGTTGAGTCTACCGAACTCCAGTTTAAAGTCTGGGATGATTAATCCATGTTTCCTAGATACCTTCTGGTATCTCTCAAATAATTTGAATGTGATTTCTTCAAGTTCATTCCATTCATCAAGAGTGCATAGTCCCCGTTCGATGGCCTCCGATTTGCTTATCTCCATATCGTGGCCAGACTCTTCCTTGGTGGTAGGTGTGAGTATAACCTCGGGGAGTTCCTCCGCCATCACTAATCCATCCGGTAGTTCAACGCCGCTGATGGTTCTCTCTCCTTTCTTGTACGTTCTCCAAGCTGAGCCGTAGAGATATGCCCTGCAGACCCACTCCACATCCACACGGTCTGCCTTAATTACCTTGATGGTTCGTTCATCCACTTTTTCTATCAGATGATTTTTCACAATATCCTTTGTCTCGTTAAACCAGAACAGGCTTAAGGCTTGTAGACTCGGACCCTTGTGAGGAATTAAAGTAGGGTAAACCACATCGTAGGCGCTTATCCTATCACTTGTAACTATATACATGTGGTCACCCATGTCGTAAACGTCTCGTACTTTTCCCCTTCTGGGCTCCGGGTCTCCGTTAAACATGTCTGATTCTCTGAGCACTTCTACTTTGCCCTCTCCGAGGGGGCTATCAACTATCATGCTGTCTTTCAAATATTACACCTAAGGAAGACTTACACGCATAGCACATATCAAACCGATATTTAAGTAGTTTTTTAACAAAAACACGTAAAGTTTCAGGTTGAAAGCAATTGTGAGTCATCTTTCCCCATTTACAGTAAACCGATACTTCTAAATCATATGCAGGAGAGCAATATTTACGGTAACCCTTGAACAAGATCGTTATCGTAGGTGCTGGACCCGCTGGATTATGGGCTGCTTATAGACTAGGCAGAGACTATCAGGTAACTGTTCTGGAGAAGAGAAACTTTGTGGGGGGAAGTGGTCTTCACAGTGATGGGAAACTTAATTTTCATCCCAAGATTGGCGGTGATCTCACTGAGTTCATGTCAAATGAGGCTGCTTGGGAGTTAACTTACCAGATACAGGACACTTTCACCGGGCTTGGTGTAGAGATGGCTCACAGTGATGAAGAGGGCTTAAAGAAGCTGGAGACCGAGGCTAGTAAAGCAGGTATCAAGTTTGTGAAAATCGAACAGAACCACATTGGAAGTGATTATCTGCCGGATGTTATTGCAAGAATGCGTTCAGAACTTGAAGACGAGGGCGTGGATATCAGGCTTAAGACCGTGGCGAGGGACCTAATAGTAGAGAACAATATGGTGAGATCAGTTGTCACTGATAAAGACCCTATACCCGCTGACGCTGTACTTCTAGCGCCTGGTAGGATCGGTAGTCCATGGCTTATAGATCAGATGAATAAACACGGTGTTCCAATGAAGTATAACCCCATTGACGTTGGTGTAAGAGTGGAGGTTCCTAACGAGGTGATGGATGAGGTGACCAATGATTATGGTGTATGGGATCCTAAGTTCCATATGTATACCCCTAGCTACGATGACTTTGTACGTACTTTCTGTGTATGCCCTGCTGGTTATGTGGTACGAGAACCATATGGTGATGGCTTGTTCGGAGCCAACGGCCACAGCATGAGGGATACCAAAAGCAATAACACCAATTTTGCGTTACTTACTAGAATGACTCTAACACAGCCACTTGAGAACACCACAATATACGGGACTAGAATAGCCCAGCTCGCAAATACTCTAGGCGGCCATAAGCCAATACTACAGAGACTCGGCGATCTACGAAGATACCAGAGAAGCACTTGGGACCGAATTGACAGAAGTTACATCTCTCCAACTCTGAGAGATGTAACTCCCGGTGATCTCACAATGTCATATCCACAGCGGATAGTAACCGATTTAACCGAAGGTTTAGAGATGCTGGACAGGGTAATGCCCGGAATAAACAGCGATAGCACCCTCCTCTATGGACCTGAGATAAAGTTTTACGCGATGAGAATAGCTACTGATAAACATCTGGGGACAAAGATCCCGAACCTCTATGTGGCTGGTGATGGAGCAGGGGTAAGCAGGGGAATAGTGGGTGCAGCGGCGACTGGACT
>WJJC01000153.1 GCA_014729945.1 Candidatus Bathyarchaeota archaeon | reverse complement strand
GGCGGACTCATTTCCACCGTATTCCTTAGGGGTATCGAATTCTTGTATGAAGTTGTGCAGATCTGCTGTGCCCCCTGTCTGGTGATCCCATTCCGCCTCCGTAGTGTAGTGCAGATGTTTATTGAGTCTCATAACACTCTCTGAGAAGTCAGAGTTCTTAGAATTTGCTATATTGTGGGGAGTAGTATTGACTACAGGATAGCCTCATTTACTTGTTTCCAATGAGGTCTATGACTGTAGCTGCTATTGCTCGAGTTATCTGGGGTAGTGACTCTTTGTCAACCCATTCATTTGCCTCGCACGTGTTTCCACCGGATGGACCCATTATTATCGTAGGAACCTCTCCGTGAACAGCGATATGGTTGGTGTCAGCTACGCTTCTGGCGAGACCCAGTTCGACTTTTTGATCCAGTTCTTTTTCCAAGTTTCTTTTAGCACTAGTTACTAACTCTGAGTCGGGTGATGTTATATAACTGGTGGGCGCCGGGGTCGGTCTCTCGTCCCATGTTAAATCGTATCGTCCATCTATGTTTGCGTCTGATATTATCCCACGTATCTGCTCTGCGGCATCCTCGACGGTTTCACCGGGTAAGATATGCCTGTCTATAGTTACTTCGGCGAGTTCAGGTACATAGATCTTGTCTCCGCCGCTGTGGAACCCGGTTACACACAGAGTTCCCCGCATATCATACTCTGGCATGTAGCCAAATCCTTTGGG
Source organism: Candidatus Bathyarchaeota archaeon (assembly GCA_014729945.1). Next base: position 4,485 of record WJJC01000153.1, on the reverse strand, counting down.
TTTGTGTTTCTCAAACTCTGCCACCACCTTGGATGCGTCCACCACAGCGTTTACTCCCTCATCATATGCTGCACTAACTGAGCTACCGTAGAATCGTAACTTGAAGACGTGTCTACCTCGTTGACCGATTAATATGGTGGCATGGTCCGCTGGCTCGGGCACGATACAGTATTTACAGTCGTCTAATATTCCAGTTTTGATTAACTCGTGGATCCCTCTGCTCCAGTACTCTTCGTCACTGGTTCCGCTGATTATCAAGTCGCCGCCCAGTTCTAACCCAGATTCTATGATAACTTCCAGAGCCGCCAATGCACAGGCTGTGCCTCCTTTCATGTCGTGTGCTCCCAGACCGTAGAGCTTGTCTTCTTTTTCCACTAGTTTGAAGGGTTCTGTCTCCCAGCCTTCAAAGGCATCAAAGGTGTCGATATGGTAGTTGAGCATCATCTTGGGTCCATCCCCTCCCCTGAGAACCGCATACACAGTGTCACCTGCCTCCTCTACAGATAACCTAGTGACATCCCTCAGCCCTAGTTCCTTGAAGTAATCTACTACCATCCAATCGGCTATCTCCTGCACCTTACCGGTCTCTGATGGTATCTCAACAAGGGTCTTGGTTAGCTCGACCGCTCTTTCTTCTTTAATGTATTTGAGTGGATTCAATGTGTTCGTGGATTATACCCGTGTCTAGGTAAAAGTATGATGATTTGCGTTAAACTTATATCACCTGTTGAAGTGGGTTGAATGGCTCGGTGATATTATGGGCTGTACAATAGTGGTTGACGGATTCTTCGGAGACGGTGGAAAAGGAAAACTCGTATCATATTTAGCGGTAACAGATGAAGCGGGGGTTGTAGCACGAGGCGGTGTGGGACCCAACGCGGGTCATACCGTAGTGAAAAACGGTGTAAAATATAAACTCAGGATGGTGCCCTGCGGCTTTGTTAACGATAATGCTCTTCAGTTAATCGGGCCAGGTGTATTGGTTAATCCAGAGGTTTTACTCAAGGAGATAAAGGAGACAGATATAGAAGATCGATTCGGCCTAGACCCCCAATGCGCTATAATAGAGCAGAAACACATAGAGGAGGATAGGAAAGGACACCTCAAGGAGAACATCGGGACCACTGGCACAGGCACCGGACCATGTAACGCTGATAGAGCCTACCGCGTAGCCAAGATGGCTCGTGAGATACCGGAGCTAGAGCCCTATCTTAAGGATGTGCCCACATTAGTTAATGAGGCGCTGGATCGCGGAGAGGAAGTGGTGCTAGAGGGCACTCAGGGAACCTACATCAGTCTATTCCATGGCGGATACCCGTATGTAACCAGTAAAGACGTATGCGCAGCAGCAGTATGCAGCGACGTAGGCGTAGGACCCACACGGGTAGACGAGGTGGTTCTAGTCTGTAAGGCATATGTCACCCGGGTCGGTGAAGGCCCCCTAGAGGGTGAGATCAGCTTTGAGGAAGCAAAGAAACGTGGCTGGGATGAGTACGGAACCGTGACAGGTAGACAGCGTCGAGCAGCACCATTCAACTATAAGCTCGCTAAACGGGCTGCAATGATAAACGGGGCAACGCAACTGGCTATAACCAAGATGGATATCCTCTACCCTGAGTGCGCTGGCTCAGACGATATTAATAGTCTCCCAGATGAAGCCATCGAGTTCATTGACAAGATTGAAACAAAAGTAGGTTTACCTGTGGCTTTTATCGGCACAGGCCCAGGTGTCCATGAAGTTATTGACCTACGTTAACCGAATAATCCCCTTTTCTTATTCAGTTCTTCTCCTAGTTCTTCTATCAGTTTTCGTTGTCTACGTGTTAGTCTTTTAGGTATATCTACTGTTATGTGGACCAGTTCATCGCCGTTCCCGTACCTGGTGGGCATACCCTTGCCTTTCAGTCGTAGTATGTCGCCGTTCTGTGTACCGGAGGGTATCTTAAGGGTCTCTTTTCCCCTGAGCACCGGGACCTTTATCTCGTCGCCCAGCGCTGCCTGGGGAAATGTGATCCGCGCCTCGTAGATGAGGTCTTTTCCCTTCCTGATTAACTGATCATGGGGCTTGATCCTTACTCCCACGTAGAGGTCTCCACTAGGTCCACCATAGGGTCCAGCATCCCCCTGTCCACGAAGAGTCAAGTAGACCCCATCCTCTACGCCCTCCGGAACATTGATGCTTATTTTCCGGCGTTTATTCTCCAAGCCGTTACCTCCACATTTACTGCAGGTGCTCTCTGGCACCTCTCCCCTCCCTTGGCACCGTGGACAAGTGGTTACTGTGATCATTGAACCAAATAGACTCTGTCTTCTCTGCTGAATCTGGCCTGTTCCACCGCACTGGGGGCAGGTTATAACGTTTGAACCTGGTTCGGCTCCGTTTCCACCACATCTGCTGCATTTTTCTGATCTATTAAGGTTTAACTCTACTTCTGCACCGAAGGCGGCTTGTTCAAGGGTGATCTCTATCTGGGTTTCTATGTCTCTGCCTCTTGGTGGTCCTCTTCGTCTTCGACTGGTCTGGAATCCATTGAATCCGCCTCCGAACATGCTGCCGAATATCTTGCTGAATATGTCGTCGCCCATTCCCATCTCGCGGAAGATACTGCTGAAGTCAGCTCCTCTGAATATGTCTTCCTGACTGTATTGTCCTCTAATTCCGGCGTGTCCGAACCTGTCGTATTGGGCTTTTTTCTGTTCATCGCTGAGGATGGCGTAGGCTTCACTGATTTCTTTGAATCTTTCCTCGGCGTCGGGTTCTTTGTTTCTGTCCGGGTGGTATTTGAAAGCTAGTTTTCTGAATGCTCGTTTGATCTCGTCTTTTGAGGCGTTCCTGTCTACTCCTAAAATCTCGTAATAGTCTCTTTGCTCTCCCAACTGGTTCGCCTCTGTCCCCATTTTCTACTGAAACTCGGGTATAAACATTACCACCTTTGTTTCTATTTTCTTGTTCTTGTAATTATCTTAGCAAAAGAATAATGATATGGTTTAATCTGGGAATATTACGTAGGTTTGTATATGTCCTTTTCCGTCGGCTCTTCTACTGTCCACCGTGTTAAACCATAGGCATAGGCTTTCATCACAGTGATATATGGGTCCATATAGGCTGTCATCGTATATCGGGGCTTTCTCAGCCTCCTTCAATAGCCCGTACCACTCCATCCAGTCCATGACCTCTCGGACGTTTGTAGCCATTTTACCATTGAACTTTTCTTCATTCACGGACTGGATCCACGTATCATAATCCCTCCACGGGACAGAGCCATCAAATTCGTATCCTTTGTTCTCAAGAAACTCCAGCTTCTCCATGTAAATCCTGCCAAAAACCATAAACTGTGTACCCAATATAGCAGCCAAGAAGATCAACACGGTGCCGGTTATCAACACCATCTTCTCCTTCCGGTAGTCTTTCTCCTTGATGTATACCATACTAGCTCAAAAAAGGGGAATTACTCAAAAAAGGTTAAGGAACAATAAAAAAGAATCATAAAATAGAAGAAGCCTACTGCTTCTCCTCGTCATCATCAACGACCCGGTAATCAGCATCAACAGTCTTCTTACCCGACTCCTGCTCCTGTCCACCAGGGGGAGGTGCCTCTGGTTCCCCCGCAGCTTGCTGTGCCTCTGCGCTCTGCTGATAGATAGACGCCCCCGCCTCCTGAGAGACTTTCTGGAGTTCCTCCATCTTTGCCCTGATCTCAGTTATATCGTCTGCCTCAACAGCTGACTTTAACTCCTCAAGGCTGCCTTGGATCTTGCTCTTGACATCCCCCGGGATCTTGTCACCCAGTTCTCCTAACATCTTCTCGGTGCTATAGATCAATGTATCTGCCTGATTCTTGGTCTCGATTTCTTCCTTGAACTGTTTATCAGCCTCAGCGTATTCCTCCGCTTCCTTGACCATGCGCTCTTTCTCAGCGTCACTTAGCTTAGTAGCTGCCTGTATGGTGATACTCATTTCCTTACCTGTACCCAGGTCCTTTGCTGATACATTCAAGACGCCGTCAGCGTTGATATCGAAGGTCACCTCTATCTGGGGGACCCCTTTGGGCGCCGGAGGTATGCCCTCAAGGTTGAAACTGCCTAAGCTAATGTTATCTGCTGCTTTTGCTCTTTCTCCCTGAAGCACGTTGATAGTAACAGCTGTCTGCATATCCGCAGCTGTGCTGAATATCTTGGTCTGCTTAGTTGGAATAGTGGTGTTTCTATCAATGATCTTAGTCATTACACCGCCTAGGGTCTCTACTCCTAGGCTCAACGGTGTAACGTCAAGCAACACGATGTCATCAATCTCACCTGCTAGGACCGCTCCCTGAATTGCGGCGCCGATGGCTACACACTCCATAGGGTCAACACCTCGCTCCATCTTCCTGCCAACAACTTCCTCAACAGTTCTCTGAACCAATGGCATCTTAGTCATACCACCAAACAAGATCAGCTTGTCTATATCTCCCATCTTTAACCCAGCGTCTTGGATTGTGTTTC
>WJJC01000152.1 GCA_014729945.1 Candidatus Bathyarchaeota archaeon | reverse complement strand
TGGGCTAATGAATCAGATTACATCACTTCCGAGTGGATGGCCAGCTACCCAAAGATGGAACAATATGGTGGTATCTACGGATACAATACAAAGGGGATAGCAAAGTTTGAGAATGACGTTGTTGCCTCATTCCACTTTGGTGCCTCAGTAAACGCTGCTGGTTCAGAAACCAGGTTTGAGGTATACGGCGATAACACCAATGTTATTCATGGAATTGGCTTTAACAAGATAAAGATCCTTGGGCCAGATGACAAGACTGAAAAGATTTCATTGGATGTGGGGGGCACAAAAGTATGGGGGCACCGTCAATGTGATACGCACTTTATTGAGAGCCTCCTTAATGATGAGACGCCTTCAGTAACTCTAGATGATGCAATAATAGCGCACGAGATTGCTAACAAGATCACTGATAATCTCAGATAATTTTTTCATATGTCTCTTTTTTTTTGAAAATATTGTTGTTTTGATGACTTATTACCATTTTATCTATCTTTTATTGTGAGTTTGTAAAACATATTGGCGAGTATTGTTTACGTGTAAATTTAAGGTAAAAACAGTTAAATCAACATATTTACTATAATTATCATACATATTATAAATATCAACGACATATTTTCTGTAAAGGAGGCAACGTTTAGTTGTCAAAAAAAGATGTAAATATAAAAATAGATGAACTCTCATCCGCCTTGGGGACCTTCAAAGGACTTCAGATCAATATTGGTAGACTTATTGATGAGGAATGGGACGAGCCAATGGGCCCGACACCTTTCCCATCCGTTGGTACTCTACGTGATTGGGATCACAAACTATTAGAAAAATACAAACCATTCTATATGCCTTTTTGCGATCTTTGCTGTTTGTGTACTTTTGGTAAATGCGACTTGACGGGAGATAAGAAAGGCGCGTGTGGTCTTACTATGGCTGGACAACAATCAAGGATTGTTTTATTAGCATGTTGTATAGGGGCCTCAACTCACTGCGCACATGCAAGGCACATGTTAACACATCTTTTGGAAGAATACGGTGGAGATCATCCGATAGAAGTTGCATCGAACACAAATGTAAATGCGCCTCACATACGGCTCGTATGTGGTTTTAGGCCTAAGACAATTGGTGATCTAGAAGAGGCTCTAGATTACATCGAAACCCAATTAGTTCAGTTAACAGCAGCCGCGCACACAGGTCAAGAAGGTAATCCGTTAGACTTTGAGTCTAAAGCATTCCATGCAGGTATGTTAGACCATGTGGCTATGGAAGTAGCAGATATAGCCCAAATAACTACCCTAGGTATGCCAAAAGGCGTATCAGAGGCACCGCTAACCACTCTAGGGTTCGGATCTCTTGATACCAGTAAAGCCATGATCATGTGTATTGGACATAATGTCCTGCCTAGCGTGGATATTATAGACTACCTCATGGAACATGAACTATTTGACCAAGTGGAGATAGGAGGATTATGTTGTACTGCTCATGATAATAGCCGATATAATAATAGAGCTAAGATAATGGGGCCAATATCTTGGCAGATCAGATATGTAAGATCAGGGATCCCAGATGTAATAGTAATAGACGAACAATGTATACGTACAGATATACTTGATGAGGCGGAGAAAATTGGTGCACCCGTAATTGCTACAAGCGAAAAAAGCATGATGGGACTACCTGATAGAACTAATGATAACCCAGATTCTATAGTAGCAGATCTAGTGTCTGGTCGTCAAAAAGGAGTTTTAATACTTAACCCCGAAAAAGTGGGAGAGGTTGTGGTAAAGACTGTATTAGCCATTTCTCCTCAACGTGGTGAATACAAAAACCCCTCGATAAAGGGGTTATTGGCAGGTATTGAAGAATGTAGAGGATGCTCTGAATGTGTAAGTGCTTGTCCGAATAGTCTGCCCATAATGGAAGCGATCAGGGTTGCTGAGATGGGTGATCTTTCTCAATTAAAAGAACTACAATTACTCTGTGTAGGCTGTGGAAGATGTGAAAGTGCATGCCCAGAGAACCTACCAATTCTTAGTTATATGTATGCTGCGTCAGCGGAATCATGTGCTGATGAATGCTTCAACGTTAGGGTTGGAAGCGGAGCAATAACAGATGTAGAGATAAGGGAGGTAGGAAGAGGGATAGTCTTTGGTGAGATTCCTGGAGTAGTTGCCTTAGTTGGATGCGCTAATTACCCAAAGGGGGGTGGTGAAGTGGCTATTATCGCTGAAGAGTTCCTGAAAAGAAGATTCATTGTTTTGGCAAGTGGATGTTCAGCTATGGACCTAGCTACTGTAGTGGATGATGATGGTCAGAATCTGTATGATAAATACCCTGCAGCATTTGATGCTGGTGGCTTAGTGAATGTAGGAAGTTGTGTATCAAATAGTCATATCACTGGAGCTACAGTGAAGATTGCTAACATTTTCGCTAAACGGCCATTAAGAGGTAATTATGAGGAGATAGCAGATTATATCTATAATCGTGTAGGGGCAGTTGGTGTTGCTTGGGGTGCAATGAGTCAGAAAGCGGCAAGTATTGCTGCTGGATGTTGGAGACTTGGGATACCTGTTATCGTTGGTCCGCATGGGTCAAAATACAGACGAAACCTTCTAGGCCGAAAAGAAAACGAGGAAGATTGGATAACATTTGATGCAAGAACAGGTGAAGAAATGTATGTAGGACCTGTTCCTGAGCATTTGTTCTACGCAGCCGAAACCATAGAGGAAGCTATAGTTCTGACCGCGAAACTTTCTATGCGACCCAATGACACCACAAAAGGTCGGGCTGTAAAAATAAGCCACTACATAGACCTGCATAAAAGATACTATGGAACTATGCCCGATGATCTTGAGTTATTCGTACGAAGAGAGGCAGACCTCCCATTCACAATGAAAGCTGAGCTTTTAGATCATCTAGAGTCCAAGGGATGGGTAGAGGATAAGATTGGGCTGCCAGATCCAACTCTGCTTAAAAGAATGTTGAGGGGGACGAATTAAATGTCTGCAAAAATGAAGCCTGGTCAGACAGCAGAGATTGCTGGCCCCAAAAAGGCAATGATATTTCCTAATCCTAATGTTGCAGCAGCTATGATATACAAAGCAGAACGTCCTCTTCTGGTAATAGGCTCTAAAGCTGAAGAGATACCAACTGATGATGGAACTTTAATAGACTCTGCCATCCGGATGAAAAATAATGGAGTTACCCTTGCTGCTACAGCTCATTTGATAGGTTCTTTCCAAAAAAGAGGTGTAAAAAACGTGCATAGCATTTCAATGATGAATCTAGGGAATAGATTAAGTGATATAAATTGGGTTGGGTTCGATGGAAAAGGGCAATATGACTTAGTGCTTTTTGCAGGTGCACCCTATTATATGGAATGGCTTGTATTATCAGGGCTCAAGAACTTTAATCCTGAAATACGCACGTTATCTCTTGGATTTCTATATCAACCAAACGCAGACTGGTCCCTTGGGACCATAAAACATGATGAGTGGGTAAAAAATCTAACCAGTATTATTGAAAATTTAAAGGAGGAAAACTAGATGTCACTATTTGAGGATATCCCTGTAGATGTTGGAATCATCTATGAGGGTGAGAGAATTAGAGGCCGAGACATGCAAGTGGAACTCGGTGGCCCTAGAGAAGAATACAAATTTGAACTCGTTCAAGCAAAAGAAATGGATGAGATCGATGATGAAGAAATAACAATTATTGGTGATGATATTTCGGAGCTTCCCGAAGGAACAAACGCACCTTTTGGTATGATTATCGAAGTAGCCGGTGAGGAAATAGAGAAAGACCTTGAAGGCGTAATAGAGCGTCGTCTACATGAGTATGTAAACTTTATCGAGGGTTTCATGCACCTGAACCAACGATACGATATACAGATGAGACTCAGCAAAAAGAGCTTCCAGAAAGGATTCAACAGCTTCCAACAATTCGGGGAGATTCTTTTCAGACTATATAAGAGCGAGATGTCATTCATCGAGAAAATGCAGATCACCTTCATAACCGATCCTGAGAAGGTACAAGAACATTATGAAGAAGCATTAGATATCTATGAGGTAAGAGATGCTCGTGCGAGGGGAATGAGTGACGATGAAGTAGATGTATTCTATGGATGTAGTCTATGCCAAAGCTTTGCACCAACACATCTATGCGTGATAACACCACAGAGATACGCTAACTGTGGAGCAATTAGCTGGTTTGACGGTAGGGCTACAGCGAAGGTCGACCCTAAAGGACCCGTATTTGAGATACCAAAAGGAGAACTAATTGACCCAGTTACTGGAGAATATGAGCAGGTTAATCAGGTAATCAGAGATAAAAGCCTCGGTGAGATCGAACGAGTACAACTATACACTGGTTTTGGGTACCCCCATACCAGTTGCGGATGCTTTGAGGGATGTGCTTTCTATATTCCTGAAGTTGATGGATATGGGATTGTTCACCGTAACTACAAAGGTGAGACAGTAAATGGTTTGAATTTCGTAACTATCAGTGATCTTACAGCCGGAGGTAGACAGGTAGATGGTTTCCACGGTTTAAGTATAGAGTATATGCGGAGCCCCAAATTCATGCAAGCTGATGGTGGATGGGAAAGAGTAGTTTGGATCCCTGAGGATATCTTGGAACGGATAGAGGAATTCTTACCAGAAGATATAATCCCCAAGTTAGCCACAGAAGATAATGTATCAAACCTTGATGAACTTAAAGAATGGTTGAGGGAAAAAGATCACCCAATTACTGAACGTTGGACTGAGGAACCAGAGGAAAAAGAAGTAAAAAAGGAGCCTGTTCAACAACCGGCTCACCCTCAGATGCCTATGACAGGGGTCTCCGTTCCATCTCTTGAATTACCAGCTAGCTCATTACCTGTAGAAGGCCTACCCCAAGGTACTAGCTTCAAAATAATATTGAAGAATGCAAAGATCAAAGCCGAGAAACTTATCATCAGAGCAGAGAGGGAGTGAGTAAAATGGCTAAGGAGAAGAAAATTAAGCTACCTCTAAGCGCTGAGATGCTTGAGAAGCTGGCTAACTTTCAAGAAATTGAGCTTCAAGATGTTGGTATTGAGGTTGAAGAGTTAGAATTTGATATAGGATCTAACGGGGTTCAGCTAAACCCTGCTATAATGACTCGAATGGCTTATGAGTTTGCACATATCAGGGATTCGGCCAGTAGGATGAGTCAACTATTATCCGGTGGAAGAATCCCTACTATAGATTATTATTATCAGCAAACGCAATCACAAATGGAAAAAGCTGTTGCTCCCACTGAGCTTCCTACTCAGCTATTACCCGCTGAAGTCAAAACCCCTGATGGAGTTTATACGGGAGAGATTGTTGAGGTCAAACTTGGTGCAACTAAATCAGAGGGGGGAACACGAGGCGCTTCGTATATAATAGGTGGAGAGAAGGCACCTGCTTTCTATAATTTTGAGTCACCGCCAAAAAATAGGCCTGTGATCGCTATAGATGTATTCGACTGGCCGGAAATTAGTTTAGCTAAAGCCGTGAAGATGCATTTTCGTGAAGTTGTAGACGATGTGGCAGAATGGGCAAGACTATGTGTCGATAAATATGGGGCGGAAGTGATCAATCTACATCTCCTAACAATTGATCCATTGATTGAGGACGCCTCACCAAAGGCTGCAGTAAAAACCGTTGAGAATGTTCTCCAAGCAGTTGATGTACCTATAAGTATAGGTGGTTGCGGCGACCCCGAGAAAGATCTAGCTGTTTTTAAGGCGATATCCGAGCAGATTCAGGGAGAGAACCTACTGATAAACTCGGTTACTCTTGATATGAATATAGAAGAATCAGCTAAAATGATTCGAGATCATAACAACTCAGTTATTGCCTTCACAAGTATGGATGTGAACAAAGCCAGAGAGCTAAATAGAAAACTATACGATTACTTACCAAAGAACCGAATATTAATGGATACAACAACAGCAGCGCTTGGATATGGCTTAGATTATGCCTTCACTGTCATGGAGCGATGTCGACTTGCCGCATTAAAAGGTGATCCCGAGTTGAATCATCCGATGTCTAGCGGAACTACTAATGCTTGGGCTGCTCGAGAAGCGTGGATGAAGATGGGGCCTGAATTTGATCCGAGAGAGCTTCGTGGTCCAATATGGGAGACAATAACGGGTCAGACACTGTTACTAGCTGGCGTGGATTATTTCATGATGATGCACCCAGCAGCAGTTGATGCACTAAAAGATATGATAGATAATCTAATGAAGGGTGAAAAAACTACAGAACCAACGGATTGGGTCAGCATAAAAATAGGAGGTAGCTAAGATGCCCGCAAAAGAGCTTAGCCCTATCGAGATCTATAGACTCCTTCCAGGTACCAACTGCAAAGAATGCGGTGAGTCAAATTGCATGGCATATGCAGCAAAGCTAGTTAACCGCGAAGCCACTTTAGAAGAATGTAAACCCCTTCTCGATGAGAAAAATGATGAAGCATACTCTAAGTTATGGGCTCTACTTAAGCCAGCAGTAAGATCGGTGGAAATAGGTGTTGGTGAAAACGCTGTCACCATAGGTGGTGAGTATGTTCTTTATCGGCATGAGTTTACATATTTTAATCAACCTGCCATAGCTGTAGACGTTACTGATGAGATGAGTGAAGAAGAGTTTGAGACGAGGATTCATGTACTAAACGATTTTGCTTACAATTATATTGGAATGGATCTAACACTGGATGTTTTGAATATCCGATCAACGAGTAATGATGCTGAGAAATTCGCTGAAACCGTAAAAAAAGCCGATGATCTCACAAGGAAACCTCTGATGCTAGTTTCTAATGACTCCGAGATACTGAAAGCAGGTCTAGAGGTCGTAGGAGATAAAAGGCCTTTAATACATGGCGCAACAAAAGACAACTGGAAAAAAGTTGCGGAGCTTGCCCTAGAATACAGTTGTCCTGTTGTGGCCTATTCTCCGGACGATCTCGCTACCTTGAAGAGCATAGCTTTGACGCTTAGAGAATATGGGGTTGAAGATATAGCCTTAGACCCCGGAACCCAGCCCAATGACTATATGTCGGTAAATACAGATAACTACACTATTCTGCGATGGAATGCTATTAACGAGGAAGTAGATGCCTTGGGCTATCCACTTATAGGTGCCCCCATGGCGGCATGGGCAGTTGAGGAAGAAGACCCAATTATCAATGAGTGGAATGAGGCCAAACTAGCAGGCGTCTTGATTGCAAGATTCGCTGACTTACTGGTAATTCATGGTATTAGTGGCTGGGCTTTGCTTCCCCAGATAATACTGAGATCTAACATATACACTGATCCCCGTAAACCTGTTTCAGTGGAACCTGAGCTGATTGTAATAGGAGAACCCCACGAGGAAAGCCCGGTTATGCTTACAACAAACTTTGCTTTAACCTATTACACTGTAGCTAACGATATAGAAAACGCAAAAATCGATTGTTATCTACTTGTGGTAGATAGTGAGGGAATGAGTGTTGAGAGTGCTGTAGCAGGGAGAAAGATGACAGCTGATACTGTAGCAGATGCAATCTCAGACTCAAATCTAGAGGAAAAGGTAAACCATCGTAGTATAATAATACCTGGTAGAAGCGCTAGATTAAGTGGGGAAATAGAGGAGGCTAGTGGATGGAGAGTCTCGGTTGGTCCTCTTGACTCAAGTGGTATCCCTTCTTATGTGTCAGATAAATGGAACCCATATCCGGAGGACTAGTCTACCCATTTTATATAACTATCTGGGGAGTTAGCTCCCCCAACAATGATCCTAAAGTGGGGTTTTCTTCCTTTAACCTCTTCAAGGACTCCTTTAAACTTGATTTCGTCTCCTTTCTGAAATATTCCCCCGAATAATCCTTCAAAAGATACTATTTCAGTAACTTGATGTTGGCTCTTTTTTATTTTGTATATAGCTGGGAGGTAGATGGATTCAGATGCGTCTGTTATGGTAGCAGTTCCCATTATTTCTCCGCGTCTATGGTATGTATTATCTCCGTATTTTTCCTTGATTTCACCCTCCTTTCGGATAGGATGAACCGAAAAGTATGTGTCAAGATAATAACCATAATTCCATCTCTTTTCCGCTATCTTCAAGAGATCAAACCTGTTAAGATTGAATTTATCAACTCTATTTTTAACCCAGTTTTCCATTTCTGCTCTGGAAATGGGTTTTATTTTTTCTGCTTCCTTTTTAAGAGCCTCTATAGATTTTTTAATTTTATAGGCCTCATCGAGACCATATACTGTTATATCCATATCACTAAATTTCGGGTTATGTGTCTTAGTTAAAATGCTTCCCGTTACCCCTAACGATTCAATTAAGCCTGTTTGTTCACAAAGAATTGATACTAATTTGGACAATTTCTCTTCTAATCGATCTTTCGGTCCATGTTTCTCGATTTCTTGCATCCTTTCAATTGGTTTGAAATATTTTTTTACTTTCTGTTTGGGTACCCAGGATGTTTCTATATTTCTTACTGGACACTTGAAAAGATATTTAGAATAATATTTTTTTAGGTATTCATATGTGTTTTCTACCTGAGATACTTGATAATATGGAATTACGCGTTGGTATCGAGTCCCATTTTTCTCCCATTTACCTGTATTTGAAGGAACGTACTTGAGGTAGGCTGTGTATCCATCAGGGGGATGCAGATAGCCAACAACACAAAATAATTGATCATCTACTGTTTCAATAAAGTCTCTATCGGTGGGGGTGACTATTTTTTTCACCTCAGTACCGACGTAATATAGTTCACAATTTCATTGGTTATATCCATATCAGTTACTGATTGAAGACCCTTCCACCCCGGTGTACTATTTAATTCAATCACATAAACATCATTACCCTGTACTATGAGGTCGACTCCGGAGTAATCAAGACCAAGCATTTGGCTGGCTCGTATTGATATTTCTTGAATCTTCTTACTCGGATAGTGGATCTCAGGTTTTCCTCCCGTGCTAATATTGGTCTTCCAGTTATCTGATATCCTTTTCATAGACGCCACAACTCTATCGCCAATAGTGAAAACTCGGATATCCTCCCCATTATTTGGGATGAATTCTTGAACATAGTAAACGCTATGGATCCTCTCGAGGGCTCGGAAAATTCTATAAGCTATATCTTCACAGGTGATTCTTGTCATACCCTTACCCAGAGAACCGAACAAAGGTTTCAAAACAACATCCCCCCCGAGTTCCTTGAAGGCTCTCATAGCCTCACTATATTTTTCTGTAACAATTGTTCTGGGAGTTTTAATACCCGCTTCTACAAGTAATGCAGATGTGTAGAATTTATCTACCGCTTTCTCTATGCTTCTCGCTGGATTGATTATTCTTATTCCCATTTCTTCTAATCTATGTAATATATCCATTCTGTAGAAAACTTGTTCCGCTGTTCCTCCTGGTATTCTTCTTATTATTAATGCATCGTATTCATCAATGGAGAATCCATGGACTGAAACCTTAGGTTTTGCACCTATATTTGCTTTAAAGGAAGTAATTGGTAGTAGATATGTTTCTATTTTGTTTTTCTCAAGCTCTTTAATCAGTCGTTTTATGTGCCATTCATTCTTATTTGTCCCAACGATGCCTATTTTACGTATCTTTTTATCACACCTATATTGTTAATATTTCAGCGTCTCCACCAACAGCTAAATCTCCTCTATACCTCTTTAGGGGCTTATCTAAATATTCAAGCGCTTGTTTTATTCCTAGTTTTTCATGGAGTCTTTTAAGATATAACCTCATGAAGGTGGGGGTATACGTTGTATCATATCTGTAGGTTGGTAGCATATTTTTTACCCCTTTGAAGCAAACTATGAAGCCACCGTTTCCCTTCGCACGAGCACCGAGTCTTTTTCCGGGTGTTCCAAAGATGAATATCTCCCCCCCATTCATATGAACTCCGCTAAAGTCTCCTGTATCACCCATAACCACTACCATACCTCTTCTCATGAATGAAGCTAACTCTGATCCCGCGTTTCCGGTTACTATTATACATCCCCCAGTCATCCCTTCATTGCTTCCTCTGTAAGCTGCGCCAAGAAGATTACCGGCATCCCCCAAGACTCGTATTACCCCTCCCCTCATTTCAGCACCTGTCCAATCAAGGGTATTTCCGGTTACTGTAATATCTCCTCCACTCATTTTTGCTCCAAGATGCATACCCGCGTAACCTTGTACTACGATTCTTCCGGCTGTCATCTCCTCTCCAATGTGTTTTATGTGTCTAGAATCCCCATCTATGACGATCAATTGTTCCTCAGGGTTTTCAGCTACTTTTCCCACTGCGTGAACGTGTTCCTTCATCTCAATCTCCTCATTCCCATAAAAAATCGGGAGATTTCGTACCTCTTCTAATGTTTTACCTGCAAATACATCGGGTGAGATCACATCAGCTTCAATTGGAATTCTACTGAAGCCCCGGGGGGTTAATACTATTTTCTTCATCTCAGACACCGTTTATACTCTCCTTTAGACTCATCTGATATTTACCTAGTTTTCCATCAAAATTTACAGCAGTTATTCTTCTAACTCCTTCAACTTTGGTAGCTGCGTTTATCCCGGATCCCATAGCCTTCATTACAGAAGATTCCTCCAATCCGTTGATGACTATCTCTAAAACTGAGTTTACACCTTCTGGAACCATGCTATTTTTGATAGTATTCTTAATTGAGGGACAAAAAGGCGTGTTTGTGCTAGCTCTAAGAAAGCTGTAGGTTGAACCTACTTTGCTACCGCTTCTACATATTCCACCGGGGAATGGTGTAATAACCTCTGGTGTGTTACCTATTGCTTCAATTGCTGCTTCTGTTGCTCTAAGTGTATTCTTCTCTGTATCCCCCATTACTAAAAAGTTACCACCAGCAACCGCTTTTTTAGCACCCATTTTCTCTTCAATGAGAAATTCTCCTTGCATAACAGGGATCCTCCAGAATCTTTGTCTTTCCTGCCATCCATCCCCTAACCTCATTTTTACTTGATAACTGTCTCCAAAGAATCGAATACTTTTGCCAATGTCAAGCATCCCATCAGCAGATTCAGCAGGTAAACCATTATATACCGCTGTACTTGGGCATGTTAACACGGTTTGACCAAGTCGATTTAGGATCGATTCTGAAAGTCTTCCCTTGGAGAATCCATAAACCATTACAATAGTGCCCGGTCTTCCATCAGGGGTTTTGTCCTCAGGTATTCTTGTCTCTATTCCTGCCTCACAATCACATGCGATAACACTTGTAGCGAAACCAGTCATAGATGTAGCCGCTATATCTGCCCATTTCTGTGATTCAGCAGTTATAATAATACGACTTCCCCACATACTGAAGCCTTCAGCAAATGTATCCTCAATTTGGACTCCATTGTGTGTAAAACTCATCAGGCTTCTCCCCCTGCAGAAGTTATTTTTTGAATTGGTAAATACTCATCCTCAACAGGATAGTTATTGATATTTATTGTATAGAATTTTTTGAAATCTTTTTCTAGTTCTTTGTATAACTCTTCTTCTATCTCCTTCGGCATATGTGCATTTACCCAGTGTGTAGCTCCAGAAGGGGTTGATACTACTTTTCCATCTTTTACTACTATTTCCCCTTTTTTGATTGTGTAAGCCGCTTTTCCTAGAGCTTTGACTAATTCAGGATATTGGCTTGGCCGCCATTTGGTTGGATCTATATTATATATTGATATGTCAGCGTCAGCGCCTTCACCTAAATGGCCTTTTTCATTTAATCCAAGTGCCTTGGCAGTACCTGCTCTCGTTACAATGGCAATATCATTGAAACTATATTCTCGATAAATGTTAGCCAAACCAGTTCGTCTTAAACATGCCCTATTTAATTCACGCATCGTGTCGGTTCTTGCCTGCCGACTCATTAACCACGCAATTACTTTGGGATAATATATGAAGGGGCCACCGTTGGGGTGATCGGTTGTCATATAGACCTTCCAAGGGTCTTTAACAGTTAGAGCGATTTCTAGACCGATCCCCCATTGGACTGTGTTAGCTGGGTTATTTTTCTTAAACGTGTACGGAACTACTCCAGCTCCTGCCTCCATTTCTACGTCGCTGTTTACCCATTTGTTTCCTGTCATATTCCATAGAGCGAATTGCCATGGTCCATCTCCTGTCATTGTTGTTGTATTTGTGAAGATAACCTGTCCCAGATCTAGGGTTACATGGTCATTTTCATTTACATATTTAGCGATTTGTGGTGCACCGGATCTGACGTTCCTCCAGTTATCCCCCGCGAGGGCGTTAAACTGGCAATGTACAACATGTACAGTGGTTTTTCTCCCCTCTTTTGGTTTAATATTTTTAACTGCGGCCATAGTTTTTCTTGTTATCTCATAGTTTCCAGGCATACCCAAATTATTACAGTGGAGATGTATTGTATGCGGTAATCCGAGTTCCTCGTTGGCCTTGGCTAGACTAGTAATTATCTCTCTAGGGGTAATATCGTAGTCTTCAACTCTTCCATCCAGCCCATTGACGTTTCTACCCCATTTCCAGTTTTCTACACCTCCCGCGTTTACTATCTTCACTGCGTAACCTCTGGTGGCTCGTAGTAGCCACGCAATGAATGTTTTTAGTTTCTCGATGTCTCCTTCTTGGACATATTTTAGTGTGAAATGATTATTTCCTAGTAATGTGAAAGCTGCTTTATCGATAATGGGGGTGTCATTTAATTCCTCATGAACATGTCTTGCACCGAGTGGTGGCATTGCTGCCTCCATAACTGTTGTGTACCCCATCTCAGCGTAACGATATCCAGTAACGAATGTCGATGGGCAGCTATACCCAACCCCTCCTCGTGTATATTTACCCCTTTTTATTACGTCTTTTCTGTGATCTTCGGGTCTTAGTAATCTACCTATATTGATCTTACTACCCGCGATATGACTGTGAAGGTCAACTCCACCGGGCATTACTATTTTGCCAGAAGCCTCAATAACTTTAGCACTGTGTTCTGGAACCTCTTCAACTATCTTATTATCTTTGATGAAGATATCTTTCCTCTCGCCATTAATACAATTTATAGGATCATAGACATAGCCATTTTTTATTATCAAACTCATTATTCATCCTCCTGTAAACCCTCAATTATCATAGCCAATATTTCACGATCTGATCTAACGCCCTCAGGAGGATCCAGTATCTTAGATAATTTCAGGGGAACACCATCCATTCTATATGCAGTACCTTCATCCTCAACCCCAGCAGTTGCCACAGGAATCACCACCTCGCTAAGCATCGTTGTAGGCGTTATTTTCTGGTCTAAGGTAATTACAGGTATCTTAGCTAAGCTTTTAGCGGCATCTTTTGGAAATGTTGAACCGGGATCTGATGCAATTATTAATGCTGCGTCTGCTTCTCCTTTGGATAATAAATCGATGGCTGTAAACTCGCCTGGATTATACCTTGGGTAACCCCTACTAAAGTCAACGCCATAAGGATACCCGGTTTGCCATGTAGTTACTGTGTTCGCACCTGCCACATTATAATGGCCTCTCATAGGTGTTAAGACGAACTTTGTTTTCCTATTGAGCTCTGAAACCAGTCCAACAGCCGCGTCTATATTCATGTGTCTACCATCACTCTGAGTTAAACCCAATCCAAAGAATATTGCTCCAAATCTAGACGCTATCATATCCGTAGCGAGTTGCTGGATGTCATCCATTGGAACTCCTGCAATTTCCTCCGCGGAAATATTTTCTCCTTTAATTATTGCTTGTAGTGTTTGAAGTAACTCGAAGTCTTTATTGTGATTAATTTTTATGAATTTATCAGCCAATCGAGCCGTACGGGTTTTTCTTATATCTACGACTACTATCTTACGATCTTTTTTCCCATTTAAGACGTATTTCCCCTTAGGTGTTACACTGTATCTAACAATATGACGAAGATGCGCTTCAGAAGGATTAGAACCCCAAAATATCACAGTATCGGCCCTATTTTTAATCTCACCTAATGTACTCTTGGATTAACCAACCTTTTGTAATGCGAGTATAGTTGGACCGTGACAAACAGAGGATGTGTTATCCACTATTCCACCTGTTTGTTCCGCTATTTCAATGGCTTTTGAGATTGCACCGCATTCAGTTGAACTAAGACCATAGACTAAAGGTCTTTTAGCATTTCTGAGAATCTCTACGGCCTTTTTTACAGTATTTTTTAAGGTATCTTTTTTATTGTTGATTGTTGGTGTTTTTACTCTATTTTTGTGGTGGTTGAGGAATTTTGATCTTGATATCGTGCATGCGTTTTTTATTTCCTCTATTTTTCCATCTGTTACGGTGATTTCTATATCATCGCATAAGCATCCACAAAATGGGCAGACAACGTCAGTAAAATGCATCAAGATTCTCTCCTTAATTTTTCCACTAACTCATACAATGTTAGAACTTTTTTATCACATGTTTCGATAGTCGCTTCTATACCTTTCATGATGGGCATACCTGTGCTTCCAGTTGAAGTAGAGTACACTTGGTTTGCCCATGGACCATACGGAAAGAAGACTAGTCCAGGTTCTAATCTATCATTAGGAGTCCATTTTACTATTACTGAACCGAAATCTGTGCTAACTTTAACATTCTTCCCTTCTTTTAGGCTCAGCTTTTTTCCGTCAATGGGTGAGATCTCGATATTATTTACGCTCTCAGAGTAATGCTCTGAAAATTTACCTTCCTCTAATCCGATGCCTTGTTTGGCTGTTCGACCTGAGACCAGTGTTACTTTCATTCTAGTCAATATCTCCTTAATTTAGAGCCGAATTGCGAATTAGTTCATTATTTACCTCACCACAGACAAAGGTCTTACCTGTCTCTACACATGTTATTGTAATCTCAGCTGGAGCGAATAAGGCAGGGTCAATCTGAGTGAAGTCAAAATTTACGGCTTTATAGATCTCGTAACTGGTCTTTCCATAGTCTTTACAATTTGAACTGGGTGCTTTCTTCGCTATTTCTCTTAGCTCATTCTCTGATTCATCGATAATGTAGCTGGTAACACCACCGTAAGTCAGGGCATCCTC
>WJJC01000151.1 GCA_014729945.1 Candidatus Bathyarchaeota archaeon | reverse complement strand
TTTCTACCATACCGGTCACATAAATACCCGAAAGTAATGTGATGCACGGCACTTAACAGGGTAGCAATACTGAGAAGCAATCCTATCTTAACAGCGCTATAACCCAGTAAAGCAAAATAGATAGCTCTAACTACTTGCAGGAACCCCATTACGATCCTGCGAGTGAACATACTCCAAGTCAGGAGCCCCATGTCTCTGTCGAAGCCGACCTTAAGCCGGTTAAAGGTTTCCAAACATCCACCAGGAGGTTACCCGAATATCTCCTTGAATCGCTCTACTATTATCTCGGAGTCGCCTTCCAGGAGGTTAAGGGTGTTGATTATGAAGTCGTTGCTGGTTCCCCAGTTTCTTACCCATACCTCCGGGTCTTTTTCACGCATCTGCTTCACCAATTCATTGGTCTCCTCTATGCTCTTATCAATCAAGGTGATATGCAACCCGATGGTATGGTAACCGGTGCCCTCAGCTGACTTGGGATAATATTCCATCCTAGCGTTTCCTAAGCCAGGTAGGTTCTTGATGTTCTCCTCAATATAGTGAACTCGCTCCCATGCAGGTTTGAAACGTTCTTTCTCATGATCCATCTCCATCCACTCATCAAAAGCAACCAGTAAACCGATGACCTCCTGACGATCCAGCTTATAGCCTCTACCCAGACTCCTGTAGAAACCTGACTGCTCCTTGGGACCTGCTTCGGCTCCGATGAAGCTATGTAAGCCTATTGCCTCGATTAGATCTTTTCTACCATAAATGTAACCTGTGCTGTTAGGTCCACCCACGTATTTTCCACCCACAGCGACTAGATCACACCCCATCTCCATGAATCTAGACTGAACATCCTTGGGATAGGTTACACCAGCCGCGTCAACGATAACAGGTACACCATTCCGTTTTCCGATCTCTAACACCTTCTCTAATGGGCAGATGTAAGGGTTTCCCCATGCAGGGTATGCGTAATGTATGGCCGCGGTCTTATCGGTGATAGCTGCCTCCAGTTGCTCAGGTGGACAACCCCATCTCTCATCACCCACAAATACGAATTTACCACCAGCAACCTCCATGCTCCTATCATAGACAAGAAGCCGGGCATTCCTTTGGATAATTATCTCATTCTTCATGCCCTCAGTATTGGGTAGTCGTCTCATAGCCTCCGGGTCTTTCCCGGCTATGCAGGCTGCTGCAGCCAACACAAGTGCGTTGAAGGCTCCGCTGGTGATCCAAGCCGCAGGAGCGTTTATTCTCTCAGCTATGTGTTCGCCTCCTTTCTTTATGAGGTCCCACATATAGGCATAGGATTCGTTGGCCTCCTCAATGGCTTTGAGGACCTTTGGTGATATTGTGCTTCCCCCTAGCCGCGTTAAGTGAAAAGCTGCGTTTACTACACGTTTGACGCCGTATCTACTGTAAATGCTCATACCCGTAGATCGGTACAAAAAGGATAAAACACTATTCCTGTTCCCTTCGCAGAAAATCCCCTACATCGTATATGTTTTTCACTACCTTTAGTTCGCGGCTTGTTTCATATCGACCATATCCTATGCAGTGTTCATTATACATCACTAGGCAGTATCCGCCGAGATGTACTCCTTCCGTGCGTTTGATTATATTCTCGTCGAAGATATCTTTGTCTACGACAAAGAGCCACGCTGTCTGTCTATTAACATAGACTTTATGGGTGTCTGGGTCCTCAGCGAGCTTTTGAAGTAGTATACTACTAGGTTGGAAGCGGCGCTTATTCTGTCCTAGATATAATCCTGTGTAAACCTGTTCTGAAAGCATTATTGGAGGAGGTATCACTGATATGAAGCGCTTGTTGTTAATATTCAATACGTCACTAGGTGAGTAACTTGAGCCGATATCACTTAGGAAACGTTGTAATAACCTCATATCTTCACCACCTTGGCAACGAAAAAGCCCTGAGTACCAGTCTCATCCGGCCAAAAACGCATACAATTAGATATTTCATCATCAAGTGAAGAATTGTTAAACTCTGTGACTCCAGGGGAACCGGGGCCATCGAAGGGCATTAAGTTTACGTCATGGTTATCCAGCAGCCACTGCATGTTTAGCTCGTTTTCCTCGGGTTCAAGACTGCAAGTAGAGTATAACAATACCCCCTGAGGTTTCAATAGCTTCAAAGCCTTTGAAAGAAGCATCTTCTGGAGACCAGCATTATGTTCTATATCGATCTGATTTCTTTTCTTAAACCAGTAGGGATCAGTCACATAATTACCAGAGCATGGTGCGTCCAGTAAAATCTTTGTGAATACAGGGTCTTCGGATAACTCCAGTGCATCCACGTGATGTATGCTTATATTTGTGACACCGCATCGCTCTACATTGTTTTCCGTCGCGTATAGACGAGAACGGCTAATATCGATGGCGACAATTATGCCCTTATTCTGCATATAGACTGAAGCTTGAGTTGTTTTTCCACCTGGGGCTGACGCCATATCCAGTAAGGTATCGGAGGGGAAGGGGTTTAATGCTTGAATAGGGTACTGGGACGCTGCTTCCTGAAGCGAGTATAATCCGAGAAGATATTCAATATTGGCACCTAGGCTGAATGGGGATTCCAATACCCTGTATCCATGATCAAGATAAGATATCTTCTCCAGTTTAACCTCTTGATCAGTTAAAGTGTTAACCAGTTCCTCATGGCTGGTTTTCAGGGGGTTAACTCGTATAGCCTGTGGAGTGGTCTCATCACCGGTTAAACTGGATCCCATAGCCCTATATCTTTCTATAAACCAGTCCCTGCCACTCATATCTGAAGATACACGGATCTAGGTTATAAATGGAATAATTATATGCTTAAGAACCATGAGTTGAATCATGAAAAGGGAGAGAATCAGAGAATACGGTTTAGAGCCGGGGGAACTACCGACTGGGAGACACAACAATATAGCCGATGTGGAAGGCGTGGGGGCTGGACACTATACTTTGATTGAGGGCGAGGATATTAGAACAGGAGTAACCGCTATAACTCCCCACAAGGGAAACCTTTACGAGGAAAAAGTCTCAGCAGCAGTGGATGTGTTTAATGGGTATGGGAAAGCCGTTGGTCTCAGCCAGATCATTAATGAAGGAACTATAGAGACACCTATAATGCTTACTGAGACCTTGAACACCTACCTAGTAGCAGATGCGTTGATAGATTATTACCCTGAGAGATTTGGATTCACGCCGAGAAGCTTGAACTCGGTGGTAGGTGAGACAAACGGAAGCTACCTGACCAATAACCATGAAAGAAGAATAGGTAAAAAAGAGGTCTTTGAAGCAATCCATAGAGCTCATGAATGCGAAGGCTCGATAGATGAGGGATCCGTAGGTGGAGGTACCCCTATGACAGGTTACGGGTTTAAAGGTGGAATAGGAACTGCTTCAAGAAGAATCGGAACAGCAACCATTGGAGTATTGGTTCAGTTAAACTGTGGAAGAAAAGAGAACTTAAGAATAATGGGAGCACCTATTGGCCGAGAGATCAAGTTCTCTGGAAGACCGGAGAAAAGCCTAGGTAACAGCATAATGATGATAGTAGCCACGAATGTGATATTGGATTCAAGACAACTCTGGAAATTAGCTAAACGAACAATGCTTGGTCTCGCAAGAACAGGATCATTTAGCAGTAATGGGAGTGGCGACTTTAGTATTGCGTTTTCAACAGGAGAACTACACCGCGACGATTTCACTGAGTCTCTGGACACACCCTTACTTGGGGACGCTTTTTTGAGTCCTTTATACAATGGGGTTGTGGAAGCAACTGAAGAAGCGGTACTCAATGCCTTGTTCAAAGCCGAGACTCTCCGGGGATATAAGGATCACATAAGATATGCTTTGCCTATCGATGAGACATTAAGCATACTGGATAAACATAAGTTTAGATAACAAATTTCAAAGATTATCTATGAAAACTGAAAAGGAGAAACTCAACACCTGTTTTTTATTTCCAGAGGAAATTATCATTATTGATAAGATATGCCTGAGAAGAAAAAAGTGAAGATAAAGGACCTTGAGGAGATCGAGATAATTAGCGCCCCGAGGATTTCCCCTGACGGGAAAAAGGTAGTTTTCGTCCATACAGAGATGAATTTTGAGGAAGATGAATACGTCAACCATCTCTGGATGGCGGACACTGATGAAGGCGAACCATACCAGTTTACAGCCAGTAGAGGGAAGGATAAGAACCCGAGTTGGAGCCCAGACGGTAAACACATATTATTCACATCAACTCCCCTCGCCAAAGAAGAAGAGGAGAAAAAACCGAAAAACCAGATATATACCATCCCTGTGGATGGGGGAGAAGCCCGCCAATTAACAGAGATGAAGGAGGGGGTTGAATCCCCTGAGTGGAGCCCTAGCGGGGATAAAATCCTCTTTGTTAGCGGCGTAGAGAGAACAGAGAGGGATGAGAACGATGTAAAAGTTATCGATAGACTCAGCTACAAATTTAATGGCAGAGGATTCTATGAAAATATCAGAAAGCATATTTTCACAGTTGATCTTGAGGAGGGAAAAACAGTGCAGGTGACAGAGGGAGAGTTTGATGTCTCTAACCCCAAGTGGAGTAGCGATGAAAAAACCATTATATTCAGCAGTAACCTTGAGCCAGACGCAGATATTGTTAGACGAAGCTACCTCTACAGGGTTGACGCCAATGGCGGAGAGCCTGAACAGCTAACAGACACCCTCATGAGTATAAGCGGTATAGCCCCAAACACTAAAGGAGAAGAGATAGCTTTCACCGGACATGACTACAGGAACGGCTCAGGGTCAAACAGCGAGGTCTGGATCTACAAGAATGGAGACGCAAATCCGATCACCCTAGAATTTAATCAAGACATTGGAACCAAGCTGAGTTGCGATATTCGTGTAAGCAGCCCCAGTACTAACCCCTCATGGAGCGGTGACTATGTTTACTTCACATCAACCTACACTGGAACAGCGGGACTTCACAGAATCCATAAAGACGGGGGAGACGTTGAAAAACTCATAGGAAAAGTTGATCACAGCGTCGAGACATTCGACATAAACAAAGAAGGGGTAATAGCATACACGACTCTGAAAACCACTGAGCCCATAGAACTATGGGTAATGAGGGAGGATAAAACAAAACAACTAACAGACCTGAACAAGAGATACAGAGAAAGTACACAGATAATACCCCATACGCGATTCACCTTCAAAAGTAACGCTGGACACGAGGTGGAAGGATGGCTAATTAAGCCACCTAGTTTTGATGAATCTAAAAAACACCCCCTAATACTTCACATACATGGTGGGCCAAGAGGTGCTTATGGGAATAGCTTTTTCCACGAGTTTCAGGTACTGGCAGCCCAAGGATGGGCTATAATGTACATCAACCCATGGGGTAGTGGAGGCTACTATGAGGAATACCAGGCAGGGTTACCAGGCAGCTATTTTGAACAAGATTATGACGACTTGATGAAAGCCGTAGATGTAGTAGTCGAGAACAATGGATGGTTAGACACTGACAGTCTTGGAGTTACAGGGGGAAGCTACGGCGGCGTAATGACCAATTGGATCATTACACATACAGATCGATTCGCAGTTGCATCAACTCTTAGAAGCATAACTAACTGGGTAAGCTTCTTCGGAGTAAGCGATATAGGCTGGACCTTCGGGAAGACCGAGATAGGAGACTATTGGTGGGAAAACAAAGAAGAGTATATGAAGAAGAGTCCAATAAACTATGTGGAGAATGTAAAAACGCCTACTCAGATAATTCATAGCGAGAACGACTGCAGATGTCCTATGGAGCAGGCTGAACAACTTTTTACAGCTCTAAAGATACTTGGTGTTGATACCGAGTTTATTCGTTTCCCCGAGGAAAACCACGACTTAAGCAGATCAGGGAAGCCTAAGCACCGTAAAGAAAGGCTTGAACACATGATAAAATGGTTTAGGAGATATTTCGATTAAACTTTCCCTCCTTTTACTATATTCTTTCTAACATTTTTTCCTGTCACTGATTT
>WJJC01000150.1 GCA_014729945.1 Candidatus Bathyarchaeota archaeon | reverse complement strand
GCCGGTCATGCCTGGACGTTTCTTTAGGTTTATCATTTTTGATCTGTTCATGGTATGGGTGTTGTGACCATTTCTATAAGGGAATGTATGTGGGTAAGATATACAATGTATGAGTAATCGATGACTAGACGGGTTGGATGGGGGTCTGGGTTGTTTTGCTTTTTCTTTTTATTAATATTTTATTGTTTTTATGTTAGTTTGTTAGTATTTTCTTGATATAGTTGATGAATGTTATTTCATTGTATCCTTTTAACTGATGTTTAACGATGTTGATCTCCCAGTTTATTCTATCCAGTTCATTGTTTATCTTGTCTACTTGCTTTTCAAGGATATCTAGTTTTTGGCTATATTCCTCTTTTAGTCGCTGTATATCCTTTTTACGACTTTCAACTTGAGTATTGAACTGTTTTGCGATTTTTTTCTTATCGATCTGTACCGTGTTTTTTATCTGTTTCTCAATTATTTTGAAGTTTTCCTCCAAGTCGCGGTATTTTTTGTTTAATGCATTTTTTTCTTGTTTGTTTAGCTTGTTTGGCAGGGTTTTTTCATGTTTTTTAACCAAATTGTTTCTCCAGTTTCTGAGTGAGTTTATTTGTCCAGGGTCCAGCCACCAGATTGATATAGTTTTACCGTCCCTGAGATGGAATCTTGCGCCTTTTCCGGCTAGGAATGAATTAATGGTTCTTATTTCATTGAAATCGGCTGCAGTTTTTACGCCGTTACGCGAGAGCAGGAATCGTTTGATTACGCTGATGCCTGTTATTCTGGAGGTGATTACTCGGTGTTCTTTTAACTTGTTTGTTAGGTGTTTTTCTTGTTTGGTTTGTAGTAGTGTTTGGCGTTCTTTTTGTTTTTCTTTGTCTAGTCGTTCTTTTTTGTACTGTATTTCTCTTAGATTGTTCCATTGCTTAGATTCTGTTTTCCTTTGTTCTAGGTTTTTTTGGTTGTTGAGTGATTGGATTTCTTCTATTATCGTGTCTATTTTCTTTTTTGTTGTTTGTCTAAGTTTTTCTGCTTGGGTGTTTTTTTCCACTAGTTTTTCTTTGTTTTCCGTTTTCAGGGTTTCTAGTTTTCTCAGTCTATTTTTTTGATTGCGTCGTTGTTTTACTTTTTCTTGGTTATGATAATCGATGAAGGAGATAGTTGCTAGAATTGGGATGCCTATGGCTATCAGTCTAATCTGGTTGGAGGGTATTGTTTGTGTGATGTATATGCCCTCTATTATGAGAGTGTATAGTAAGGCTAGTATGAGGTTTATTCGTCCGATTCTATGATTTCCTGTGAAGACTTGTTGTTCTGGGTGTTTGTTGTCCCAGATCCATGAATTGTCTCGGCTTTGCTGGCGTATATCTATTTTTTCAAGGTTTACCTCTATGTCTATAGTCTCGTTGTCTTGTTTCTTCCTGATTTTTTCTATGTCCTGTATAGATGGGATGTCCTCTAGTCTAGGAGTATAGATGGCGTTTTTGAGGGTCTCTACTAGTGTTTCTAGTTCCCTGTTGTTGATTTTTTCCAGCGCCTTGAAGGCTTTAGAGTTCTGTGGGTCTTTGTAGTCACGGTTTCTGAAGATTAGACACTGGTCTCCTCCGTCTAGGGTCTCCCAGAGTGTTGAATTTTTTGCGAGTGCTTTAAGTGAGGTGTATATTGCCCATTCGCTGAAGTGGTCTATGTGGGGGCCGTAATCTTTGAGGGTTCTCTCGGGGTGCTGGTAGTTTGTATGCCCGATCTCGCTGCTGATATGGTTTTTTAGTTCGGGTACGTACATAGCATCGTAGTCGATTAGTTTTAGTTCGTTATCATTGACCATTATGTTCTGGTCATGTAGGTCTCCGTGGCTTATGCCCCGTTTTTTTAATTCATCTACTAGTTTCATGAATTTCTGGGCCATGTCTTCCATGTCTTCCGGTTTATCATGATTTTTTTCTATGTACCTCGATAGGGTTTGGCCTTCCAACCACTCCATTTTTAGTATTGGGTACCATTTTCCTTTGACTTTAATTCCTTGGTCTATGTACTGGAATTTGATTATGCATTTGATTTTTTTTCTGTGAAAGAAATCGTAGATGGCTTTGTAGCGTGTTTCGATGTCCTCCACGTCTTTTAGGAAGCATCGGGCGGCGTAGCTTTTATCGTTCTTTTTTACCTGGAAGACTCCAGCGAATCCCCCGGATATTACTTTTGGTAACCCGAATACGCCTGGAACTGTTTCTCCGTTTTTAAGATCTTTGTCTTGGAAGCAGAGGTCGGTTCGTTGTATGGCTTCTTGGTACTCTTGGAGAGTAGGTTGGGGCATAACTTAGTCCTCATGGATTTGTACCCGGGCGATGGTTACATCATCGTTTTTGAGTTTTTTTGCTTCTCGTAGATAAGCTATGAATTGGTTTAGTCCCTGTTTGTTGTTTTCTATGAATTGATCTATTATAGTCCAAGGCTTTCTCTCTTGTTCTATTTCCTGGTGGAACCAGTTTGCTATGGCGTCTGTCATAAGGTAGAAGGTGTCACCGTATAGCCATTCACCGGTTTTTATCTGAGTTTGTATATTTTTGTTGTAATGTTGGTTGGTTGAGATTAGGTTTGGGTTGTTGGTGAAGCTGGTTGAGTTCATTTGAGGGAAGATAGTGATTATGTCTTCTCTGAGTTGTATGAGACAGCTGTCTCCTATGTTGTAGGATTTCCAGTGTCCACCGTTTTTTGTCGAGTCTACGAAGCTTATTCCCAGCAGGGTGGCGAAACTGCCTTTGGCCATGAGATTTTCCTCAAACCATTTTAGGGGCTTATTTTCCGCTTCTCTTTTTTTTAGGTATTTTTGTTTCTGGATCTCATATATTTCTATGCAGAAGTCTATGTATTCCGTTATTTTGACTTCGGTGGTATCCCAGTTGACGTAGCAGATGGTTAGTACTTTACTCCATAGTCTGCTCATGAAGCCTTCGCTTGCTCCGTCTGAGATGGCTACTGAGTGATGGTCTCTTTTTATTATGGGTTCTTTTGGGAAGTAATAGTCTTCATTCTCGGAGAAGTGGCCGCCCTTTTTGGGTGTTGTAAATATAGTAGAGGTTAGCTTCATAGTAGTGTCAGTTTATCTTAGGTTTGTTGCTCGGGTTCCAATGTCTATGAATTGTATTACTTGTACTATGTCTGAGTTGAAGATGAATCCTCTTGATTCTTCTGATACTTCGAATCCCTCGCTTTCTGCTTCGTTTCTTATCTTCTCGGGTAGTATACTTGACATATCGTATAATAGTCGGGCGAATTCATCTGGCAGGGCTTCTTTTATGTCCGGGAATTCTATGGGGTTTGCTTGACTGCTTGATAGGTGTAGATTAAGTAGTAGTACGTTTCCGTCGCTGCTCTCTAGTTCCATTATGTTTTGTGCTACGTTGGATGGGTCGCCGTCTGTAGGTTCTCCGTCGCTTATGTTTATTACTATGGGTGGGTAGCAGTCAGGGTGTTCCATTAACCAGTCGGTTAGTATGTTTTCGGCTTTTTTTAGGGCTTTTTTCATGGGTGTGGGGCCTTTTGCTACTGGTTTGAACCATATAGGGAATTTTATCTCTTGTTCGATTATTCCTCCAGCTCCATCTGGTGTTTTTTGAGTTCTCTCCTCTATGGTTAGCGGGTTGTCTCCTATCTGGCTGATGGGTACTAGGTCTTCTCCCCCTAGTTCTCCTTCGAAGGCTGGTCCCACTTTTAGTCCGTAGCCGATTACTCCCACGTGGAAGTAGTCTCTTACTCCTTCTGCTTTGGCGCATCGGAGTACTAGATTCTGTAGTAGTCTGTTTATTGCGTCGGCTACTGCGTGTGCTTTGCTTCCTTCAGCTTCGCCGCCGAAGGGGTCTTCCATTGATCCTGACTGGTCTATTAGAAATATGAAACAGGTTGGGTTTCCTCTACTTATTTCGGCTGTGTACAATCTTATCCTCATGTTAATACTTGGTTTCTTGAATATAAGAAACACTGATCTTTTTTTGGTGTGGACATATATATGTCCGCTTATTATCGTTTATATAGCTAGGGTATTTATCTGTGATTACTATCCGTAGTTAATGATTGATGCTTATAGTGAATATTATTCCACTAACTTTTTCAATATAAAATAGCTAGATTTAGTGTTTAACTATCGAAAAAATTCTCTTGTATGGTGTTACTTGTGTTTAATAACGTGCTTGATATGGGAATTCCTGTCCCCTTACTCTAAGTTAGGCTCCGCTTGATATAATACTTGAAATCATGGGGGTTCCTGAAAAACCATTCACATATATATGTGTTGATTTTATGTTAAGTGTTAATAATTACTTGTTTTCTTTTTTCTTATAGCGTTGAGCAAACAACTTTACTTGACTGATGAGATTCTAGAATGGATGATACGTGGAGATGTATCTATCCAGTATCAAGTACTTCGGGACTTATTGGGTGAGAGTCGTGTGGAACTCAGAGATAGGATTACATCAGAGGGCTGGGGCTCCAGATTCCTAGCTAATCGGAATGAGGATGGTCACTGGGGTAAGGGGTTTTATCAGCCTAAATGGACCAGTACACATTACACGTTGCTGGATCTGAAGAACCTTGAACTTTATCCCAGTGACTCGATTCGATGTACGATTATGGATGTTCTTGAGAATCATACGGGAGTTGATGGTGGAGTGAACCCGAGTAAGACAATCAATGATAGCGATGTGTGTATCAACGGTATGTTCTTGAATTATGCATCTTATTTCGGGGTGCCTCAAAGTAGTCTACGATCTGTTATTGATTTCCTTATAGGGGTTCAGATGCCTGATGGTGGGTTTAACTGTGAGTCTAATAGGGGTGGTGCTGTGCACAGTTCCCTTCACTCTACTATCTCAGTGCTTGAAGGCTTTTATGAGTACAGGAAGCAGGGTTATTCTTATCGGGTTGATGAATTGGTTGGAATCGAGGGGGAGGCGCGGGAGTTTATTCTCCAGCATAGGCTATATCGTTCGGATCATACCGGTGAGGTTATTGATAAGAGGATGTTGATGTTGTCTTATCCTTCCCGATGGCGGTATGATATACTGCGGGCGTTGGATTACTTCCAGTCCTCTGGAACCGAGTATGGTTCAAGGATGAGTGATGCATTAGAGGTGTTGTTGAAGAAGAGGCGACGGGATGGTCGGTGGCCGGTTCAGGCACGGCATCCAGGGAGGACTCATTTCGAGATGGAGAAACCGGGTAAACCTAGCAGATGGAACACATTGAGAGCCATAAGAGTGTTAAGGCATTATGACATAACCTAGTTCTTCATTGGGTTCTAGATGTGTTTACGGAATTTATTGTTCTGAGGGTTCTTTTTCTACATTAGCTTGTATTGGGTGTTTATCTGGAGTTTCCCCCAAATTATCCTTTTGGGTGAACAATCTGGAAATGAGGGGGAAACCAGATAAGGATTAGTGTTAGGTTATATAAAATTAGTTGATATTCTTGTTTTTCTTATCCGAGTCTTAGTTTGTTTGATTTACTAGGTTTTTTCTAGGATTGCTGGCATCCCTCTGGTATATCTGCTGGGTAGTTTTTGTTACTGGGTTTCCGTCACTCATAGTGACTTGTTAGTGTATTTTTTCTCCCCCGTTTTTCACATTTGTGGATACTTATACAGTATATTTGAAAGTTGATACCCCCATACGTGGTTCATCAGCGGTGTAATCGGTGACGAGGTGGCTTTGTTTGTTTAATTGATATTTTTATGGTGGCTGTTATTGGCGCGTGATATTCGTCTATTTTCTGAGAATGATTTAGTTACTCGTATAATTTCCTTTTGATAAAATATGATAAATATGGTGTCTCGTGAAGTCGCATTTGTTGGTTATATTTATTCTATTTTTTTCTGTGTATTCGATTAGATGCTTTTCTGTTTTTGTTGATGAGTATTTTTGGTATATAACTGTGGTCCGTAAAACCTAGTAGTATATTCCTCACGTCTTTTGTGTGAGTCTATTAGAAAGTATTGGATATGCGTGTTTATACGCATATGTGTCAATTGGGGTTGGGTACTTTATCCGGAGGTTTCTGGACCGGTTAAGTACATTGGAGTAGGTTTAAGGTAGTAGAGTGACCAGGTTTATGGTGCCTAGTAGTACGTAGATAAGGTTTAAGTCATAGTAGATGAAAGCTAATTTTCGGATATTCCATATCATGGCTTCATCGTATTCCGTCGATACTTTTCTTATCTCGTTGATGTATAGTAGGCTTGTCACTGCACTGAGGACTGGCCAGACCAGATTTACGTTGAAGATGATATAAGCTCCTATGCTCATGACTGTGGCGAATGCTGGTGCGAACATGAGCATTCTTGCTTTTTTCCTCCAGCTGAGTACCATAGCCAGTGTCTTCATCCCGTATTTTGTGTCTTCCTCGATGTCAAAACTGTCAGCTATACTGGGTAGTATGCTGAATAGGAATATCCACTGCACGAAGGCCGTGTATAGCCCTAGGGGTGTAAGTGTGTTATGTATAGATGTCATTCCCACAAGTAGGGTTAACGCTGGTCCTATGGCGGTGACTAGTGACTTGATTATGAACATTCTTTTGAATCGCACAGGTGGGAAGCTATACATCATGAAAAGTGCCCAGAAGAGGGCTGCGATGGTGAAGGCTGTAGTGTTTATGTACCAGGCTATACCGACTCCAAGTATGCTGCTTACTGTGATGATAGTGTATGCGTCTCTCTGTGGCACCTCTCCTTTTGCTAGTGGTCTATTCTCCTTGTTACTGCTCTTTGACACTCTATCCATGTCCGCGTCTATTACGTCATTATAGACGTATGTTGCGAGAGTTATGAAGAGGGTTGATAATATGGCTAGCATTGTTGGTTTCAGGGGTGGGAGGCCGTTTCCTGCTATTATGGCGCCTAAGGCCGCACTGGCTGTGAAGGCGAATAGCATGCTTGTCCTTGGTTTAGCGAGTTTTATTAGGGATTTACCTATTCCATGTTTTTTCCTCATTTTTCTCCCTTCTTTTATTGTGAACTGGTTTAAACATGTTATATTTATGAGTATAAATGTTTTAAGTTAAGGTTAGGTCTGTTTTATGCTGTTGTTAGGATTATATTTAGTTCATGGTTTTTGTTAGGTGGGGCTAGGCTGTATTTTTTTCCATATATGGGTTCATGTTGTTTTCTTCTTCTCTTCTCTCGTTTAATGGTAAGAGTATATTTATTGTGGTTCCCCTGCCTGGCTCTGAGATTGCCTCTATAGTTCCGTTATGTGCTTCGACTATTCTCCGGCAGAATGAGAGTCCTAGTCCTATGCCCTTGCTTTTCGTGGTGTAGAATGGGTCGAATATCTTCTCCAGATTTTCCTCTGTTATTCCCTTCCCCGTGTCTGATACGCTGATTATCACCATGTTTTTCTCCACTTCTGCGGTTAATGCTAGTTTCCCGCCTTCTGGCATGGCTTGTACTGCGTTGTTTATCAAGTTGATTAAGACTCTTCTTAACTGAAATTCATCGATCCATACGGGTGGTATGTCGGGTTGTATGCTTTTTATTACTGATATGTTCTCTCTGAAGTCGTATGTAGCTACTGCTTTCACCAGTAGGTTATGCACTGTGTGTTTCATAGGGTCTATTTGTGTTGTCTTGGTTTTGTCTTCGAATCTCTTCAACAGCTCTACACTGTAATTGATCTGTTTTTCTAGCTTGGTGAGTAGTGGATCATTGTATTTTTCCCGGAGCATGTAGGAGAGGTTTTTAATGTTCTGTAGCGGGGTTCTGAGGTCGTGTCCTATCATAGAGGCTGTTTTTCCGGCGGCTACTAGTCTCTCATTGTTGATTATCTCTCTGGTCTTTTGTTCCACGAGTTTCTCGAGGTGTTCAATGTTTTTCGTGTGTTTCTGTTCGCCTTGTTTTCTCTTTGAGATGTCATTAATGGTGATCTGGTATCCTAGTATGTTGTTATCGAAGAGGGTTGGGGTTATGTGGGCTCTCATCCATGTCTCTTTATTTGTTTTGTTGGTGATGGGGAGGTCTAGGGGGGTTGTTGTCTTGTTTTGTTCTACGATCTTGAATGCTTTTTCTATGATGTGTTTTGCCTCGTGGGTGAATATTGGATGTGTGTGTAGTTTATGTTCAATGTATGTTTCTTCGCTGTATCCCGTTTGTCTGGTTACAGTCTTGTTGATATTTACTATTTTTTTATCGTCATCCAGTTCAATTAAACCGTTTGAGGATTTTTGGAATATAGTGGAGTAGTTTACTTCGTTTTTCTTGGATTCTGTTATGTCTCGTGCTATTAGGAGAATCTCTTTTACCCCGTTTAGCTCTATAAGGGCGAGGTGTGACTCGCCGACACCCTGTGAGCCGTCTTTTCTATTGTAGGTGAATTCCATTGATGGGCTGGGTTCTCCTCTTAGTATAGATACGAAACTTCGCAGATATTTTATCAAGTCTCTTTTGCGGAGGGTCTTGAGGCTGGTTATGTGTTTTCCGATTAGTTCTTCCTCTGTGAATCCGGTGAGGTTGCTGAAAGCTTGATTGTGAAAGGTCATATACCCATGTGTGTTAAAAGTGGCTACGCCGTCAGGGGATAACTCAACTAAGGCTTTGAATCTTTCCTGACTGGTCTTGTTCCTTATCTTGAGATGGTGTTTTTCTGTAGCGTCCCAGAATACACAGAAGATGGCGGGGTTTCCGTTATAGTTTATTTCTCTGTTTGAGATTCCTAGGACCCTTGTCTCACCTTTTTCGGTCTTGTATACGTATTCATGGTCCCCTGGCTCTGTGTAGGTTCTGTCTGGGAACGGGTTTTGGTCCATTAATTCATCGATATGGTTTTTATCCAATAGTTTTACGGCGGAGTTGTTAGCGAATACTATTTGGTTTTTTTGTAGGATGGTGATGCCGAAGTGGGTCTGTTCCATTAGGTCCTCGTAGAGTATTTCTAGCTGTTTCTTGTCAACAACGTTCCTTATTCTCTTGGCCAGTATTTTATAGTGACTGGGATCTAGTTCTTTCCGGATGTAGTCATCGACTCCAGCTTGGAATGCTTTCTCGGCTACTTTTTCGCTTCCGTGACCTGTATACAATATTATGGGGATTTGATGATGTTGTCTTATCTTAGTGGCTAGTTCTATGCCTGTCATTCTTGGCATATTGTAGTCGGTGACGATGCAGTGGTATTGATGGGTGTCTAGTTGTTGTATGGCTTTCTCTGGGTTGTTGGTGTAGGTTATTTTTAGGTTTGGGTCTATCTTATTTAGGAATATCTTGGTAAAGTCGAAGTGGGTGGGGTCATCGTCTATGTGAAGGACGTTTATGGTCTCTATGTTTTGGATGCTGACCCGGCTAAACAACTTGAGAGGTGTTTTGTCTTGTATTTAATTTAGGGGTTAAGGAATGGTAACATGAATCAAAGATATATATAATAAATTTCATATGCCCCCCTTTGGGTTATCGTTTGGCGAGTAGTTAACCCTAGATTTTTAGTATTTTATAGGCTAAGAGGGTAGAGGGTTAATGTGTTAGTAGTCTTGTAGCGTTTTCTCCCAGTATCAGTCCTTTTTCTTCTTCACTAATGGGCGAGTTTTTTCCTGTAGACAGCGTTCTCGATGTCACCTATTTGATGCGGGTCATAGCTTCCCAGGACTATTATTTCTCGATCCACGCAGGCGAGGCTCGATAATAGTACTTCGTTGTTTTAGATGGATTACCTGTATATTTTTTAGGTGAATAATTTGGAAATGAAGGGGAAACTATTATGAGTAAGTGTCAGGAGGATAAAACTTTCATCAGATCTGTGTGTTTTCCATTGTGAGTAATTAGTTATATTTTTTAAGTGAATTAAGGAGGTAAGATCAAGTAGCGTATTCGATAAGGATATACACTAGTTTCTCTATCTAGCTTATGTTGAAGCTTAGAGATAGATCACAGTGTAGTGATTATGAGGGGTATAATTCTCAGGCTTTGAGGGATAGACTGGTTGCTTTAAGGCATTATCGCAGGTGCCTGTTGTCTGCGAACATTAATAGAATAAATAAATTCTGGACCTAACTGAGTAATGTAATCAGTTTTCTTCGTCTAATTCTCCTTATGTATGGGTATTGTGAAAGTAAACTTTGACCCCTTCTTGGGGCCTTCTGATTCAGCCCATATCTCTCCTCCGTGGAGTTCTATTAAGCCCTTGCAGATGCTTAGACCGAGACCTGTGCTATCTTTTACGCCTTTGACGTGTATTCCTGGGAAGGGTTTGAAGAGTTTATGCATGTCTTCTTCTTTGATGCCTACTCCGTTATCTATGACTCTTACCTTTGCTCTGTCATCTTCTTGTTCCATTGTGATCTTTATCTCTGAGCCTTTTGGGCTGTACTTGGAGGCGTTCATCACTAGGTTGACAAGCACCTGCATTAATCTGATTCGATCCGCGTTGATGCTATGGTCTTCGCCTTTAACTGTGAGTCTCTGGTTTCGAGACCCCAGTATTGGCCTCATCTCGAGAGCTACATTATCCACGAGTTCGTGTAATGATATTTTTTCTTTCTCTAGTGTTAGGCGTCCTGATTCTATGCGCTGTAGGTCCAACAGGTCTGTTGTGAGGGCTTCGAGTCTCTCGGTGTTTCGGAGAATTACGTCAAAGTATCTATTGATGTCAGGCATGGTTTCTTTGTCGATTTTTCCCTGAGCTAGCTCTGTATAGCCCTTGATGGAGGTAAGAGGGGTTCTGAGTTCATGGGTGGCTGTCCGTATGAAGCTTGTTTTCATTTTCTCTAACTCTATGGCTTGCTCTGCTCGTTCCTGTTCCCGGATGACTTTTCGTTCGGTTTCCAGTATTTTCTTACTCTGATTGATTCGCTTGATGTTAGAGACTATGTGCTCAGCCATTATCTCAACGAGGTTAGCGTCTTCAGAGATGAAAGTATTAGGTTGGCTGCTTTCAAGATTAATTACTGCTATACATTTATCATTGATAACTATGGGTACGTCAAGTTCTGAGAGAGTCTCTTCTCCATTGACTCTACCATTAAGATAATCCGGGTCACGTCTTGTGTCAGGTACAAGTTGAGTTAAACGAGTTTTTACTGCTCTGGTTGTTATGCTTTTCTGGTCTAAGGGTATTAACGGAGTGGTTGTGGACCCCATTAGTTCTATAAATTGGATAGCGTCGTTTTTCACTATGCCAAATGAGCCAGTTGAGTGTTTTAATATACTCAATACTGAGTCCATGGTGTAAACAGCGATCTCTTCTATGCTATTCAATCTGTCAATTTCGACCCCAAAACGGTTTAAGGCTGTTAACCGTTCCCCGTATCTTTTTCTAGTCTCTAGTAGTCTTATATTCTCAATAGCTGCGGATATTTGTCTCGCAAGTAGCTCCACCAGTCTTACATCCGTATCTGTAAAAGCGTCAGTTTCACTACTCTCTAGATTAATCAGGTACTCAACTTGATTGTCTATATGTACCGGTACGACTAGTTCTGAGCGATTAGGTGTATGGATTCCATTGAGGACTAGATAATCGGGATCATTCCTAGTATCTTTTACTAGCTGTGTTTCACCGGTTTTTACAGCTCTTACTGTGACTCCTTTTCCAGTCAAGGGAATTGCTGCAGCGTTATCTAGTGCCTCTCCCGTGAAACGTACATATCTTATATCTTGTTTTCCGATTTTGGCGATGCCTGCCCAGGTGTAATCGAGGTCTTCCTCCATGACATCGAGTATGATGTTGTATACTTTTTCTTCTGTCTCTGCTCTGGATAGTTGGATCGATGCCCTGTGCATGGCTTCAAGTCTTTGGGTATAATCACGTTCTTTCTCGAGTAGGTTGAGATTGTTAAGGGTTGATCCAACGTGTTCTGCGAGTATGGATAATAGTGATGTGTCTTCTTCGCTGAAGGCGTCACGCTGGTTGCTCTCAACATTAATTACGGCCACGACTTTGTTTCCAATCTTCACCGGGACGCAGAGCTCAGACCGAATCATATCAACCTTATCTGGAGTTGCATAATCAGCTTCGAGTTCTGTGTCTCTGACATGCTGCAGTTCACCTGTGTTGACTGCTCGTACCGTTACTCCTGGACCATCAAGGGGGAGTATGTAGTCCTCATCTAGTTCAACCCCCCACGTATATTCATGGTGAAGAGAATCCTCTTTAACGATTCCAAGGCTTCCGAGTTTATAACCCATGGTGCCTTTTACTGCGTATTCCACCTGCTTGGCTACTTCATCCATGGAGGTTGTCTTGGGTAGTGCCTCAGTGATGAGGTATATTGCTTCTAGTTTGTAGGAGTACTGGGTCCGTCGCTCTTTCTCATATAATATCTCTAAGCTTGAGGCGGTGTGG
The DNA here is from genome assembly GCA_014729945.1 of Candidatus Bathyarchaeota archaeon. The sequence continues at coordinate 2,555 of WJJC01000150.1, read as the reverse complement.
GCTGCTAGTATCTCAACGAGTCGTCTATCCATGTTTGTGAATGCGTCTAGTTTGCTTCGCTCCATATTTAATACGAGGTGGACTTTTTCATCTATCTTCACAGGTACAGTTAACTCGGATAATATCCGGTATGGTTTACCGTTTGTGTTAACTTTTCCTCCCGGTACATAATCCGGGTCTTTTCTTATATCAGGAACATATTGAGTTTCCCCTGACTTTATCGCTCTTACAACTACTCCTGGACCATCTAGGGGTATCTCATGTATTTTTCCCGGTCTGCTTGAGCTTATTATCCGTACCGTGTCTCCGATTCGTTGACTGATGTCACAGAACTCGAATTCAAGTATACCTTGGAGAGCGTTTATTGTATGCTCAGCGAGTTCAGTTACTGAATCAACACCTGATAATTGAACCGAGTAATTATGCAGCTCTTCAAGCCTTATTCTGTAATTCTCTAACTGTTCCTCATTTTTTAGCCTCTTGGTTATATCTCGGGCTATGACGAGTACCTCAACTATCTTATCATCCTCTTCTGTGATGGGGGAGCTGGTTAGCTCTAGGTGTATTTTTCTCCCTTGGACTTCTACGTGGGTTCTGTAGATCACTGTCTCGGTGTATCCTGATCTACGTTTCTCGTATCGGGAGATCATATCCTCAAAGTTTTCCTTAGGAATGAAATTGAAGACATTCCTTGATAATATCTCGTCCTTTGTGAGGCCTACTAGTTCTATTCCCTGCTGGTTGATGTAGGTGATGTTTCCATCAAGGTCGTGTTTGAATATTATATCCTGGGCTGACTCGACGAGAACCCTGTATTGCTCTTCGCTTTTTTGAAGAGCCTCTGTCATTTGTTTCAACTGACTTATATCTCGTATGTAGGTGAGGCTGGCTGGCTCTCCTTCATAGATGATCCGCGATACACTGTATGCGACAGGTAGTCTTGTTCCGTCTTTTCTGATTAATTCTACTTCGTAATAGTTGGGTACTTTTACTCCATTGTGTCGTAGTCTTGTCCTTTCTTCTATTAGTTCACGGTATTCTGGTGCGTGTAAGTCGCGGATCGAGTTGCCTATTAGCTCCTCTCTAGTATAACTTATCATCTCAGCGAAGCGGTTATTAACATAAACTAGTTTACCGAGAACGTTTACTGTCACACCGTCCATTCCACGCTCAAGGAGGTTTCGATATCGTTTCTCTGAGGCTTCCAGTTCTTTGACTGCTTTATCTCTGGCATCTTCCAAGTCTAGGCTGTGTAATGCATAGGCGAGGTCTCCTGCTACTTCTTTGAATAGTGATAGCTCCTCGGATCCAGTCATTTTTTCTGGTACCGCTGCCGTGAAGTATCCGTAGATTTTATTTTCATGGTTTAGTGTCATCCCGAGTATAGAGTAACCTGTTGCACCAGAGTATAGTGGACAACCGTTGCATGCTGTTTCTGGGTCGGAGAATACTGTTACTTTATCTGTTGTGAGTTTATCGATACATGGATATAATTCAACTTTATTGTTCCCGGTTTTTGAGGCCTCTGGGCTTGTATCATATATTTGGTCTATCTTACTTTTCTTGTCGAGATACATTATCCTGCAGTGGTTGTACCCTTTTGTCTCTACCATTAAGTCGCAGGCGCGTTGGAGGAGCCTGTGTCTATCTTTCTCTGTAACGATGAGTTGGTTGACGTTTCTTATTGCGAGTAAAACCTGGTAGAGGTATTCGATGTGATTCTCCTGTCTGACTCTATCGGTGATGTTTCTTGAGATGAGTCCCAGTCCTTCACTTACTTTGAATGCTTTAATATGGTAGATGAGGCCGCTTCTGCTGGGTGCTGTTACTCTACTAAACTCGACGGGTTCCCCAGTCTCTATAACCTTCTTGTATGCTTCTAGGCGGCCGTTTTCTCTTAGTACTGGGAATAAGTCATCTATGGGTGTACCGTATATGTCCTTAGTGACTCCCGCTCGGTTGAGCCAGTTCTGGTTAGCGTCTATTATCTTCAGATCCTTATCCATGATTAGGAATCCGTCTGTGGCACTTGCCATGAAGCCGTTTAAACGGTTATTGGATTCACGCAGGGTTGTCTCAACTTGTTTGCGTTCTACTATCTCGGCTATTAGTTTGGCTGACAGTTCTAACCTTTTTTTGGCGGCTGATATGATGTATTCTGGTCTTGACTGGTATTGATGGGCTTTATCAGTTAATTCCTCTAGGGATATGTTGTATTTTTGTGATAGTTCCTTTAATGTCTCAGGGTCTCTTGGGGGGTCGCCGTAGCCCAGGTTGATTGAACCAATGGGTTCTCCATTGACTGTAATGGGTACGGCGTACATGTGGATTCCTCCATTGCACTCTATATCCACGGCTCTGTTTTCCTTGATTGATGTCTTGGAGGCTTCCGTCCAGCATGATTCGTGGCAGAGCCATTTTCCAGAGTCTAGTGCTTCTTGATCGTCCTCTGTCTCGCAGATTCGTCTTGAGGCGCTGTCCATGAGTCTGCACCATGATGAAGAGAATATTCCTAGTGCATAGTCCCCGTTTTTCTCATATACTGCTGATGAGGT
>WJJC01000149.1 GCA_014729945.1 Candidatus Bathyarchaeota archaeon | reverse complement strand
TCAATTCAAGCAGGAGATAATCACAGGGGATGAATACGTGTCTAAACAGACCAACTTGAAGAACACTCTCAAGGTTCTCAGAGAAGAACTACACCGCATGGGCGTCGTTCACTAAACCAAATAATAACACCAGACTAGATCTTATTATTCTACACTAGATTAGACAGGTTCCCCTGTCCTATACTCTTAAAAAGAATGCATCAGAATAACAGAGTTAGCGAATTAAAATGGATACTGAAACCCGTTTCAAATTAGTCTCACAAAATCTACAGGAAATAATTACACGTGAAGAATTACGAGAACTATTAGAGACCAAAGAACATCCACGTGGATACGTCGGGTTCGAACCTAGTGGGATGATGCACGCTGGAACCGGTCTTATCGTGGGTAAGAAAATGAGAGACTATGCTGACGCGGGTTTTCACTTTATCATCTTCTTAGCGGACTGGCATGGCTGGATCAACAATAAGATGGGGGGAAAAATGGAGAACATCCGGGCTGCTGGAGAATACTTCAAAGACTGCTTCACAGCACTAGGACTACCGGAGGGAAAAGTAGAGTACCTCTGGACCAGCGACCTAGTAGACGGTAAAGACTACTGGGAAAAAGTAGTGAGAGTTATGAAGTCCACCAGCTTGAAGAGAATGCTGAGAGCCATGCCCATCATGGGACGCAGCGCAGACTCCGTAGACGTAGAATCCGCCTGGGCCCTGTACCCTGCTCTCCAGACAAGCGACATATTCCAGATGAAGCTAGACGTAGCAGCAGCAGGAATGGATCAACGTAAAGTACATATGCTGGCCAGAGAAGCGGCGCCAAAACTAGGATTTGACCCACCTGTCTGTCTTCACAGCCCACTATTACCGAGCCTACAGGACACATCCATTGAAGGCAGCTTCGATGAAGACGAAGAGATCAATAAGAGCATCAGAGGTAAGATGAGTAAGAGCGTCGGAAAGGGAGCCATCTGGGTTAATGACTCACCCAAAGAGATTAAAGAGAAATACCATGACGCTTTCTGCCCAGAGAAAATAGTTAGGGGCAACCCAGTACTGGATCACGCCAGAATGCTGGTTTTTCCGCATCTCGGTGAGTTAAACATAGAGCGTCCAGATAAATTCGGTGGAGACATCAGCTTCGAAAACTTTGAGGAGCTAGCTGATATATACTCAAAAGGCGATTTACATCCACTGGACCTAAAAAACGGTGTATCCGCATCAGTGATCAAACTATTAGAGCCTGTGCACGAGTACTTTGAGAAAAAACCGGAAAACTTGGAGAAAATGCGGGGACTAGAGATTACCCGTTAGAACATTTTCTGGGTCAAATCCACTAGTCTCGAGCTGTAGCCCCACTCGTTATCGTACCAGGCCACTACTTTTACCATTTTACCGATGGTCCTAGTCTCAAGACTATCAACTATCGAACTGTATGGACAACTAATGTAGTCTGTCGATACCAGAGGTTCATCACTGTAACCCAGAATACCCTTCATGGAGCCATCAGATGCCGCTTTATACGCCCTATTAACCTCTTCCACAGTTACATCTTTTTCCAGATTAACCGCGAGATCAATCAAGCTGACATCAGGCACTGGCACCCTGAAAGCCATGGCGTCGAGTTTTCCATCCAACTCCGGCATAACATCTTTGAGGGCTTTCGCCGCTCCGGTGCTTGTTGGGATTATGTTTATTGCCGCTGATCTGGCCCGCCGCATATCCTTGTGAACTCTATCCAGAATCATCTGGGTTCCCGTATAACCGTGAATGGTGGACATAAACCCGTTAACGATGTTGTATTCATCATTGAGAACCTTAGCCACAGTGGCTAGACAATTAGTGGTGCATGATGCATTACTCACTATATGATGTACATCAGAATCATATTCATCATCATTAACCCCCATAACCACGGTGATATCAGGGTTTTTCGCCGGAGCGCTTATCAACACCTTCTTAGCCCCAGCGGTCAGGTGTTTTGACGCACTCTCCCTATCCCTATAATGACCACTAGACTCTATAACAACATCAACATCAAGCTCCTTCCATGGAAGCTTCTCAGCGTCTGACTCGTATAGAACTTTTATCTCCTGTCCTTCAACAAAGAGGCCATCGTCTCCAACCTCTACTTCATATGGAAACCTGCCATGAACGCTATCATACTTTAAAAGATGCGCCAGCTTCTCTGGGTCACCTCTATTAACAGCAACGAATTCCAAGTCGAGCCCTCTCTCGAAGGCGGATCTGAAGGCTAGCCGGCCTGTGCGGCCAAAACCATTGATTGCAACACGTATACCCAAGTGTTAAGCCTCTCAAAGAGACCACACATCAAACACTTAAAGCTAACCTTATTCGGGAACCTTTTTATTCCCCTAGACAACTTACAAAACTGCGTCAATAGACGCATCATCACTCTCACTAGTAGGGGAACCCTGTGAATATTGTTCTCCTGCAGATCATATAGAAGAAGGATTAACGGGATTCCAAAAAAACAGTACGCCCGGCAGGTCCCAATCATTTCTAGGGACCCCTGCGGTAAGGGTGATAGTAGAAAATAGAGAGGATCACAGTTGAAAGACACAGAGAAATTCGCAGGCGCAAAATATGTCATTAAAGCCTACTTCACCATCGAAGGCGTTGTCGAGAAACATGATGTGATCGGGGCTATTTTCGGGCAGACCGAGGGATTATTCCCTAAAGAGTTTGAGTTACGTGAACTCCAGAAATCAGGTAAGATCGGTAGGATCGATATTAACCTAAGATCATCCAAAGACATGACCAAGGGAGAAATTATCGCACCAAGCAGTCTTGACCGCGCTGAAACAGCGTTAATCGCTGCAGCCATGGAGACCGTGGACAGGGTAGGCCCATGTGAATCTAAGATAAACATAGAGAGTATAACCGATGTTCGTGTTGACAAGCGTAAACAGATCGTTGAGCGAGCAAAGGAACTCATGCGTGACTGGGTAGTCAAGGATGGGCAAGAAATAGAGCAACTCCTAGACGAGGTCCAGAAAGAGGACAAGAAAGTCAAAGCAGTACACTATGGGAGAGAAAGACTCACTGCAAGCCCCGATATCAGTAAGAGCGATGAGATAATTGTCGTTGAGGGAAGAGCAGACGTTAATAATCTAATTAAGAGCGGCGTCACAGGCGTTATCGCCATGGAGGGCGTCAAAGTCCCTAACACCATAAAGAACCTGGCCAATAAGAAAGAAGTAACAGCTTTCCTTGATGGAGACAGGGGAGGAGACCTGATACTACAAGAGTTGAAGCAGGTAGCACCCCCCACATATGTGGCGAGAGCACCCAGGGGAAAAGAGGTCGAAGAACTTAGCCCTGAAGAGATCCAGAGCGCTCTGGACAAGAAGACCACACTCGAAGAAGGCATACCAAACGAGGTAGTTGAACTAACTAAGGAGCTTAAAGGAACACTTGAAGCGGTTCTCATTAAGAGCAATGGCGATAAGGAGAAGAAGATACCTGTAAGCGAGCTCGTTGAGAAACTGAAAAACACCAGCAACGTTAAGACGGTTGTCTTTGATGGAATAGTGACGGGTCGCTTAATTGATACGGCTCGTGAGAAGAACATTGAAAACATCATAGGTGAACGTGTAGCCGAGGGAGTGCGCATACCTCGCGGAGTAGAAGTACTCAGCTTTAAAGACCTTAACTAGTTTTTACCCATTTTTTCTTAATCTTCTACGGATAGCTGAGTCGTTTTTAGCTAGTTGGTTGAACACTGTTCCAAGTGACTCACTAGGAGCTAGTTCTCTTTTAATGTATACACCTGTTCGTCCAACTTTTTCTCTGCGTTTCAGCGTTCTTAGACGTTGATGAACTATTCTGGTATCTACTCCGAGTTTTTTTGCTACTATGCCCTCTATACCATGGATTGAGGTCTCTATGTGTCCATCCTCTATGGGTTCTATGAGAAGTAACTCTTTATTCACCCCGGGTACTCTGATGTCCTTGCTTAGTTGACTATAATCGATTCTTCCAGCGAAGCCTGTGAACTCCTCCTCAGATGGCCTTAAAGGGACTAGTGGGAAACTGTAGCTTCGCAGGTCATCGAGGTATATGTAGGCTTTCGCAGCGTAGCTAGGGGTAGCTTGTATTATCTCTCGTCTACTGTATCGGACGTCACGAGATTCTAGGGTGGCTTCAATTAACGTGGAGCTGGGTGGTCGTGGAATATATATGTCTATATCGCTGGTCTCAGTTACGTCTCCACGGGCTATACTGCCGTATACGATGCAATAGATATGGGCTTCAACTAGGGGTTGCATCATGGACTCTGACATAGTTCTAAGCCGAGATAATGTGCTCCAATGCTTCTCAGAGTAGGTGACGCTGTTTCCCTGCATATCTTTCATGATGTTTTTCGGTCTCCTTATATTTTGAGGTTACCCACTACAGTGATCTATGTCACAAGAGACACTAACCCTGGGTCTGATCCTAATAGCATGGACAGCGTTCTATTTTCTGGCGAAACAGTTCAAGCTGGAGGAGAAAGGCTGGGATATAGCACCCATGTATGCATTATACAAGTCCACCCGGCTTAACGAAGTGATCAAGCGTATAGCTAATATCGCCCCCATGGGTTGGAAGACGCTAGGAAACATTGGAATAGCCGCAAGCGTGGGACAGGCCAGCTTCATCACATATATATTAGTGAAGAATATCTGGAGCTTTGTCTTCAAACCCGAGCAAGCTTCTCCAGTGCAGCCACTGATACCCGGGGTGACAATAAGCGTAAATAGTCTTCCATGGTTCCTGCTAGCAGCTGGTATAATCATACTGTCTCACGAGATCGGACACGGAGTTATGTGTATAGTTGAGGGGATACGCGTCAAGTCTGCGGCGGTTATGTTTGCTGTGATCACATTTGGTGGAGCAGTTGAGCCTAACGAGGAGGATATGGACGCTGCCTCCATATGGTCACGTATGAGAATTTACGCAGTGGGTAGCATTATTAATCTAATAACAGGTTTACTCACGATACCCGTATTTATTTTCCTGGGGCAGAGCATGCCACCGCATCTCATCATGTTCTTTAACTGGATTTACTTTGTCTCAATAAACTTGGCTATGATGAATATGCTCCCTATCGGACCACTGGACGGAGGACAGATGTGGCGAGAATTTACTCAGAGATTTGATAATGGGGCCATGCTTAGAACAGGTGCAACCTATGGCTTCATCGGTTTGATATTATTGAATATATTTCTAAGCCTCTCACAGTTCGGGCTAGTACCAATATAAGGGAAAAGACGTTAACAGTCTCAAAACTTTTGTGGAGATATACGCACAATGTTTTTACCGGACACTTACAAGCTATAGGTGCAGCGTTAGGTAGGACCGGGGAGCTAGCCCTGCCTCATACCTCAAAAGGGATACATGGAGGGGTCAGTAACCTGCAATGGGATCGGAAGCGGATGTCGAAGGACTCGGTGCGCTCTGTCGATGTCCTGCCCAGGGGGGTCGGCGGTTGCACCGTGTACACCTGTAGGGGTGTAACTGGGCATTCGACGAGTGAAACTGGCCAGGCCCGGGAGGGAGCAACCTAAGCTCGAACGTTGGACGCTCCCTGGATATCGGGACGGAGGAGGGTTCCGTGACACCGCGATGTCTCAATCCGTGAACAGAGTGGGGGCTAGCGCTGCACCCTTATTATCTTACCGGCATCCATTGTTAGGCTGTTTGTAAAGTACTCTGCAAGTGCCTCTAAGTGGCTGATGACTATTACCTGGTCAAAGTGTTTAGATAGTTCTTCCCGTAGGAGCTGCATGAAGCCGTTACGACGCTGTGCATCGAAGCCACTTAGGGGTTCATCTAGGAATATGAATCCGGGCCTGGCACCCCTGCTGCTTGGTATAGTGCTTATGGCGAATGCCAGTCTCAGGGCTAGGCTGAACTGGTCCTGCGTTGCCCCGCTAAAGACGCCTTTTCCACGCCATGTTTTTGCTTGTTTATCGTATACCTCTATCCTGTAGTTTGTCTCGTCTATACGGGCCATATTGTATCGGTTGTCGGTTAATGTGGGTAGGAACTGCATCATGTTTTTCTCGACGTTTTGTTTTACGCTACCTATTATACTGTCTCTTGTAGTGTCCAGTAACACAGTTGCTCGGCGCATGGATTCTAGTCTGAACTTTTCCCGTATGGTTTCCTCATTTAGGACTGGGTACTGTTCTTTGAGTTCTTTTGTTTTCTCTATGATTTTTTTGGATTCCTCTATGTCCTGGTTTCTTTCTTTTTCTTCCTGCCCCAGCTGCGCTGACTTGCTGACACTTTCCTCTCTTTCTTTACTAAGTTTTGGTTCATCAGCTATAGTTATACCCTGTTTTTCTAGTTCCACCAGTTTCTTTGTTTCCTGTTCTATTGTGGCGGTGAGTAGGTTGATCTCGTTGCTGGTCTCTGTGATCTGTTTCTTTACCTGTGGGCGTCGTTCCAGAGATTTAATGTAGCTGTTTTTCTGGGTTCTTAACCCGGTGAGTTTGTTATTTGCCTCCGTATGCTCTTTTCTTATTTTGTGCTCGTCTTCCAGGGATACATCTGTTTTTTTCTCTATTTTCGTTATTTGTTTTTTATATTGTTCAGCTTGTTTCTGTTGTTCCTCTTTTTCTTTCTGAACGGATTCAAGGGCTTCTGTTATGGACTCCAGTGACTCTGCTTTTTCTTGGAGACTATTTTTCTCGGCAGTGAGTCTGGTATATGTTTCTGTGTCTTCATTTATCCAAGCTCGTAGCTTGTTCACAGAGTCTGGTTCCGTGAGTTTTAAGACTGATTTGTATTCTCTAGGCTGGTCTGGTAGCTGGTTGGATTCCATGATTATGGATTCCTCTAGGTTTTTCTGTTTCTCTCTTGTCTCTTTTAGCTTGGATTCGATTTCTTCTATGGATGTATAATAGTCCTGTATTCTGGCTCTCTCACCTAGCAGATTCTCTCTCTGAGCTTGAATACTCTGGACTTGTTTCTCAAGTTCCCCTAGCTTATTGGAAGAGTACAGGTATCCGCCTATGACTAAGGTCATGGCTCCAGTAGCTATCCCGATCCATATCGACGTGAATAATGTATAGGCTAGCACCAGTAACCCTGTGGTGATGCCTACAATACCAACTGTCCTATATGTCTGAGCCTGGTTTCTATCTTCCTGTGTCTGGGTGATCTCTTCTTCCAGTTCTTTTATCCTGGACTCGCTGGTCTTTGATTCATCTAACTGTCCGCGGGTTGAGGCTAATTCGTTAGATAATCGGTTTTCTTCTCTCTGTAAGCTTGTATACTGGTGGAAATAACTGGAAATGGTCTCGATCTTCTCCGCGGCTTTCCTAGCCCCCTTGTATTGTTTTACCTCCTCGTTGATGGTATCTATTTTCTTCTTAGCTTCTCTGGCTTCCATGTGGGCTTTCCGGTTTTCCTTTATCCGTATCTCGATGTTTTCCAGTTTGGATTCTATATCTCGTAGTTTTTCATGTAGCTGGGATAAGTGTTGAAGGGTCTTAATCTGTTCATCTAGGTTCTCTAGTTTTTCCTCTGCTTCAGGTATTTTTTCCTCTATTTCCTCTAGCTCGTTCTCAGCTTTTTTTATCTCTTCCAGTTGTTCTCTCAATAGTTTGAGTTCGTCTTGTTTTCCCTTTTTCTTCGTCTTGTTTTCGTTGATCTTGTTCTGGTGTTTCTTCATTTCCTGAATTATTTCCAGTTTTTCACGAAACCCCTTCAGGGTTTTCTCTACTTTTTCCTGTTCTTCACGTATCTCTGTTAATCGTTTCTCCGCTTGTTTCCTTTTCTTCTCTGCCTCCAGGTGCTCTTCTCTTGCTTTCTCAGCGGCGTCCAGTTTTCTCTGTGTCTCAAGATGTATTTTCTCCAGGTTGCTACACTCGCTCTTTAAATCGTCTCGAGCGTCAATGAATGCCTCTAGGTTCAGTAGACTGCTCATGGCTTTGATGCGGTCCTGTTTACTTGCGGCTTCCAGTTTCCCCAGTTCTTTCTGTTCTACTAGGCAGCTGTTTAGTAATGCGTCGCTGTCAATTCCGTGGAGTATCTCGGATATCTCGTCGTTGACGTTTCTGTAACCGGTGGTTATTCTGGTTAGTTTTCCGTCTTTTTCTCGTTTGTTGAGTAGGTGTATGTTGGTCTTGTCTCGTAGTAGTTCACGTCTAACCTGGTACTGGGTGTCGTCTAGGCTAAAGTCTAGTTCTACAATGGCTTTGTTCTCACCGTAGCAGATGATGTCATCGTTTCCAGCGTTTTTACTGGGTCTCAGGGGTTGACCGTATAGACCATAGTGGATGGCTTCCATAAGGGTGCTCTTGCCGCTCTCGTTTCGTCCATGTACGAGTAATCTTCCGTCGGGGAAGACAAGCCTGTCCTGTATGTCTAGTCGTTTGAAGCTGGTGGCTTTGAGGGATACCAGCTTGAACATTAATTCTCCCTCTCCTGGAGGTAGTACTCTATGGCGTAGGTCATGGCTTGTTGCCAGATCTTTTTATCCTCGCCTTCTGCGTTCTCGACTGCTTTTTGGGCTACTTCTTCCAGTTTTTTCCGTGGATTTAATCCCTCTCCTGGTTTGAATTCTAGGCCCTCGCCTGTGGGTCTGATCCTATCTACCAGTTCAAAGTAGAAGTTTTGACTTGATCCAGTCTGGGTGATGCCTGTGAAGTCGATCTTGGTGTATTTCTGGAAGGGCATCTCGCCTTCCAGCACTAGTTGCAGTAATCCGTCGGGGTCTGAGTGTTTGTTTAGCTCTTCGTTGATGGAGTGGTTTATCTTATCATGCTCGGTGAAGCTAGTGTGGAGCTTTACCTGCTTCATGGGTTGGGACTCTACGGGTATGTATTCTAGTCTTATATCATCCTCATAGTCGGCTACTGTGAAGCCGGTGGTTTTCTCCCATTCACCGAAATCATAGTGTTCTGTGCCACCCGGGTAAACTATGTGGCTATCATTGATCTTTGTGATTATATGCTCGTGGATGTGCCCCATAGCGTATAACTGGATGTGATTGTTTCTCTCGATGCTGGCTTTTCTTATCAATGGTTCCTCCCATATGGGAGGAGCGACATCCTCTATACTGTAGTGCAATATAGCTATGTTCAGGTCAGCTCCAGCGGGTATTGTCTTACCTTCAAGGGGGTCAGTTTTCGGTGCCAAGTTCTTGTTATAGGACATCCCTGCTATGGAGACACTGATGTCACCTATTTGCTCCATTTTTTGCTCAAAGTCTGTCCTGTTCTCGAAAACGGTTGCGAGTTCGGCTTCTCTTAGGAGTGCATGGGGAGACACCCCTTCTCGTTCGCTGCTGGGTACCTCATGGTTTCCAGCCACTATGTAGGCGGATATATCGGCGTCTCGGAGTCGTTTGAAGCCATCTATTACGCTGGCTCTGGGGGGGTTTCTAGGGCTTAGTTGGTCGAATAGGTCCCCGGTGTTTATGTATAGATCGGCTTTGTTTTTAATGGCGTATTCTATGGTCTTGTTCCATGCTCTTCCAATGGTTGCGCGTCGGTCTGATAGTTTAGAGCCTAGTTTCTGGTTGTAGAGGTTAAGGTGGTTGTCTCCGGTTATTACTATCCTTACCAATTTTACCACTTTGTATCGTATTCTTTATCCACGGCTTCCTCTGGCGCCATACGTTTATCCCGGTTATAGTCAGCGAGTGCTCGACTTAGTGCTTCGTCCAAGTCTATGTCGCTTCCTCCCTCTCCGCTTTTCCTACCCGAGATCTTGACCATTGTGGGTATCTTGGTTAGTTCACCCACGACTACGGCTTCTCCCTTGTTTAAGCCCGGAAGGTCGTTGAACAGATCTTCGCTGAGTCCTTCGCTGCTTCTGCGTACCGCGCTCATGTCCTCCGGGTTGGTGAGGCGCATGATTATCTGGCTGTTACACTGGCTGAGTACGTTACTGCTTATCTTGCCAGGTCTCTGAGTTACCACCATCTGGAATATACCGAATTTTCTTCCCTCTGCAGCTATCTTCTCAATTATGTCCAGGCATGCGGATTGTGCGTTAACCTGTGTCCCTGGTGCGAAGTTGTGGGCTTCCTCCAGCACCACAAATATGGGGTATTTTAGTTGTCCTGTAACCGCGAGGCTCCATAAGTCTTCCAGCGTTTTTTGGACTATGTACTGTGATACGTGGCGCTGTAACCCGGCGAGGTCTATTACACTCATGTGTTTTGGTTTCATGAGATCGTCTATTGGGATGCTCTGGCTCCCCCATACACTGTAGGCCATGAGTCGTCTAATATAGTTGGATGCTCTCCCGGCTGCTTCTCGTCTCTGCCGATCCTCCTCGGCGAGGGCCATATGACTGAGACGATCTACTAGTTGCTTTGGTCCATATGTGCCTTCCAGTGATTTTAGGGCATCTGAGATGGCGCCCCTGATGTGGACCCAGCGGCTGCTGATTCCGGCTACCTCGCAGATCTCGCTGTCTGTGAGTCTGCTGAAGTCAATGGTATAGTTCTCGGCTCCCCCGATGTCTGTGTCGCTGTATCTTCTTCCCTTGATGCCCGGCGGGCGGTAAATGGATACGTCGTCCGCTATCTCTGTGGGTTGGCCGTTGCTTGTTTTCTTCATCATCACGTAGTCGCTGTTGGGGTCCAGGACGATTATGGTGGCACCCAGGGGAAGCAAGTTCTCCAGTATAAGGCCTACTAGGTAGCTTTTACCGGCTCCTGTCTGGGCTATAACGGATACGTGCTTTCTGAATCCGTTGGGGTCTATCTGTACTCTTACTTCCTCTCTTGTGATTAATCCTCCCACGGGGATTCCGTTGCCCTTGTTTTTTGTGAAGAATCGTGACAGGAGATCTGATGGGGCGATGTAGACTTTTTGGCCTGGTATGGCGGCGCTTCTGGGTACTACTACCTCGTTTCGCTCGTTGAGGTAGCCCAGTACCTTGGCTGTGCCGTAGACCTTTGTTGTGGCCGTGTAGCGGTCGATGAGTTTCTCCAGTTCATCTAGGCTGAGGCCCTCACCAAGTATATCACTGTAGTTGCTAATCCTGTTCACTTGGGCTAGTACGTTGACTTTTTTCACCCTGTCTCCGACCCGTTCTTTTACTTCTGGTATGACTAGGTACTCGTGTCGTGGCGGGTAGCTGTCTAGGTCGCTTATGAATCCAAAGTTTCCTGTGTCAACTTCTCCTACTATGTATCCTGCTTTATTCTCCATCATCTGCTGAACCTCCGTGTTGAGCGATCATATTCTATTGGCACACCCAGCTCCTCGCTTAGAATTGATTTATAGACTGTGTCAACTTCTTTTATCCCCAGTCTTACCTCCTTGTCCACGATGTAGAGGAGGGCATTGTATACGTCTCTTCCACCAAAATCACTTGTGATCTGCTTTGCCACTTGTTCTATTTTCTTTGGCTCTATGAACTCGAATGGACGTACATCAGCGATTTTCTTCCTTGAACCGAGACTGCAAGCTGGTATATCGATCCTTAGAGGCTGGGCATGTGCCTTTGGTATCAGGTGGAACATCACTATTGCTGGGCTATAGGGGATATCTGAGATTACCTGTGTTGCCCAGTCTTTTCTTTGATTAGGTATGCTCTTGAAGTAGTTGGTTCTGTATTTATCTGGGTTTTCTACTAGTTGATCAATCTGTTTGGCTATCGCGTAGTCACCCAGCATCAATGGTGTAGTGTAACCTGTTTCACTGTGTTTCCACTTGTAAAGTATCTCAACGTCCAGATAATCAGGATCGGTTATGTTGGGGTAGCTGTTTCTGAGTAACGCAGTGGTTAGTACCCGGGTTTTGCTGAACTTGCTTACTCCTACTAGCATGAGGTTTCTTTTCTCACATTCATTGTATAGTTTCTGCATGGCGTTCAGTAGCTCCAATGGTAGATGGTACCAACCGCTGAGGTGAAGCTCTTGGAGCAGGTGGGTAAATCTTCCGTAAAGGTTACCGTCTATCAATACTATACTATTTGCTGGGATATCATCTATGTTATCCAGTACGATCTCTATCTCGATCAGGTCTCGTAGTATTCTCTCGAATCCTGTGATCACGTTATAGTCTCGGATTCCTTTGACCATCTCGAATCTCAGCTTGGGTTTATTATAGTTCCCTGTTCCCAGCATGAGTGCTCGTATGATGAAGAAGTCTACCCCATTGTTGAGTGTTCTTGAGGCACTACTACTGTCTATACTGTATTCTTCTCTGAACACGTTATCCGGTACAGGTAATTTATTCCAGTGGTGTTCAAGCTCATCTTTGAGGATCTCCTCTATCTTGGATTGTTTATCGTCTAACCCGAATAATTCCCTGAAACGGGGTTTCTTCTGGTTTATCTCTTGGATGAATTCTCCTATGAACTTCAATAACTGGGTCTCCGTTTAACCTTCAATAGGATTTAGCGCTAATATAATGGTTTAGTGAATAATCCGGGTACGGGGGTAACTGAAACTGGTTTACCTGTGGGTACGTGGCTTGTACTTTTTCTCCGAGTACTTACCGGTGAGCCTGACGTGTGTGCCTTTCCTAGTCACAGCTTGCTCTATAGCTTCATCCATCTCCTTGCATTTAGCTGCCCATTCACACTCTTGGCATTCGAACTCGAAGCCGTACATTCCAATGCATGGGGGCCTTGGTCCTTTTGGCATACACTCATTTCCTATAAGCTTGAGGTATAAACGTTTTTGAAAAAATGGTTAGTTGATACGTCGGGCGGTCTCGATGAGGTGACTCATCTTGAAGGGGTATAATTCGGCTAGTTCATCTGCTTCGTCTGGGGGTACTCCTTCATCTATTAGGCTTTGTTTGAATTTTTTCTTGGCTCGTTTATAGTTCAGGCTATAGTCCAGTGCCCAGCCGGGTACCCTTACCATCAACCCCATTATTTTGGGTAATGTTCTTAGGGCAGTCCAGGCGCTCAAGGCTACTCCTCGTCTTGGTGGCGGCGATGGTTTCCGAAGCTTGCCTCGTTCATCATGCCTTTCCAGTTGGTGACGGTTTGCATGTATTCACGGGTCATCTTCATGGCCTCTTCTTCGGGTATTCCGTTCTCAATTAGGGTTTTCCTGAACTCAGCTACGCTCTTGGCCATGTCTTTAGCTGCCTCCGGGCTGAAGAAGGCGCCTATGATGTTCTTTATCATGGTGGGCACCTTGTCGGACACTGTCTCCAGGATATAGGCTATGTCCTCGGGGCTCTCAACTGGTTCTCTTCTATCTCGTTTTGGGTATTCGTCCATTTTCTGTCTCACATATCAATATGGGGTGATCACCTTACTTAGGTGATGTGTAAAAAAGTGATCACTTTTTGATCATTGATAAATGGGAAACGCATCTATCTATAGGTATGTCGTCTAAAGGGGAGTTTCTAGGGTATTTGAACAGGGTTTATACCTGGGTTGATAATAACGTTATCAATATTATAACCACAGCAATCACCATCGGCATAGTCCTGATTATTTACCGTTTTATCGTTAGTGAGATTAATAGACTAAGGAAACGCGAGGTTATTGATCATAATACGGCGTTTCTATTCAGGCGAATATCGAAGTGGACAGCGTACATTATCTTTGCTGTCCTGATCTTTAACACGTTGGGTATTAAGATTGATTTCTTACTTGGGCTCTGGGTTCTCGCGGGGGGTACTATCGTGGGTTTCGCGTCCATGAGTACCATCGGTAACGCTTTGGCGGGGTTGATCATCATGGTGAGTCGACCCTTCAAGATTAGGGATAGGCTATATTTCCAAGACCAGTTCGTAGTGGTAGAGGATATTGATCTAATCTATACTCGTATGAGGACCCTTGATAATGTGGTCATCTCGGTGCCTAACCAGATCCTCTTGGAGACAGTAGTAGCTAATCAGAGTGCTTACGATGTAGTACGTAGACGGTGCACGGTTACTGTGGATTATAGTGAGAAACCCATGAATATCAGGGGTATTCTCCTTGCAGCTATCGGGAAGGTGGAGGAAGTTATTGATGAACCTGAGCCATATGTCTGGATCACGGATTTCCCAAACTTTGCCATGGAGTACACCTTGTTCTATTATATCGCTGATACTCAGAGAAGCCAGATGATTGACTCTAGGGTGCGGGAGGCAGTGGTAGAGGAGTTCGCGGTTAACGGGATGGATTTGAGTACGCCTAACTTGGTGCGGTCAATGAAATAGGCTGCGGTTATTAAACAGGTTATTTCACATCCTTATTCATTTAAACCAATTAATGGAACTGTTTTTTAGTTTTTTAGGTAATTTGCTTATATATGGTTTCAGATGGAGTCACTATATAAACAAATTACGTGTATAGTTAAAAAAACTGTTTCTCTGAGCCATTATTGCTGTAAATGAGTAATAGAATTGGTTATTTTATGCCTTAGATTTATGCAATCTGCCTAAGCGGCGAAACGGAGTAATGTAATATGCCAATATGCGCAATATGCGGAGTAGAATCCGACCAGATCACCAAGTGTAAGATGTGCGGCGAGAAATTCTGTCCTGACTGCGGTGAGCCAGATCAGAAGCTGTGTATCTACTGCCTCGATGATGAGGATGATGACTGGGACGACGAAGACGAAGATTGGGATGACGACGACTTGGATGAGTAGACTCCAATCATCTCTTTTTTAGAATTCATTATTAACCATTATCCCCTTATTTTCTTATGCCTGATTTTTCGAATATACTGGAAAACGTACCAGATTTCAAAAGATACATGACAGTTGATGAGTTATACCATAGAAACGCTGATATGGTGAACGAGTATCCGGGGAAAGTAGAGTTAATCGACTTGGGTAAGTCCACCAATGGGGAGAGTATTGACGGTCTCAAGATCGGTGACGGCAAGTATAATGCCTTGATACATGGTTTCCCCAACTGTGAGGAGCCTTTCGGGGGTAACCTGTTGGATTACTTCGCTGAGGCGCTACTGCAGGATGACGATTTGAGAGAGGAACTGGATTACACATGGTACCTTGTAAAATGCAGTGACCCTGACGGTGCCCGGCTGAACGAGGACTTCCAGAAGGGTCCACATACACCCATGAATTTTACGCTCAACTATTATCGGACGCCTAACAAGTTGACACCTGAGAGCTGCTTTCCCTACAGGTTTGGTCCACTTAAGTTAGATGATCCTGTGCCTGAGACCGTGGCTTTGATGAAGATACTTGATCAGGTGCCCATGACCTTTGTTAGCAGCCTCCATATGATGAAGTGGGGTGGAATCACCTATGAGGTCCCCGAACCATGCGAGGCGATCTACCCCGAGTTATGGAGCGTGGCTAAACGGTACAATGTTTTTCCAAGGAAGCGGCTGGGTACCACTTATGCGCCTGGAGTCCAGTACGCGGCTTACTTGACGCCCGCCAGGGGATGGGTTGAGCAGTGGAACGCTGGAAACAGGAAAATTGAATCCATCAGAGGTTGTTACATCTATGAATATGCTCAGGTCTTGAACCCTAATGTGTTTATGATGATACCAGAGTGCTGCATATGGTATGATCCCCGTATGTGGGATGATACACCCCTTGACCAGAAACTGGGTGAGAGTCTGTTATACGCTAAGGAGCGGGCTGATGAGGTGAATAACTTTATGCTTGAGGTTTGGAACGAGGCTTTACCGCATCTGGAGCAGGAGACCCCGTTCAAGGTGATGATGGATGACTGGATGAAGCCCATCATAGAGCGATACACCAACGTGACCAATCCACCCTTCAGCTTCCCCGAGAAGATAAAGAAAAAGCAGGCTACCGTAGCTGAAAAGATAGGTGTAGAGGGCAGGGATGATCTTTACAGGATGTTCTATCTTGGGGGTTTGATACGGACTTTTGAGGCTGAGCTGGAAGCTGATGGCGGTGAGAAGCTAGATGCGTTGAGTAAACGGGTGATGGGTAAGTTGCTAGAGTATGATAATTATCTGCATGATAGTTATACGGTTAAAGCGCATCCCATCAAAAATCTGGTGGGTATGAGTCTAGGTAGCATACTTAATAGCGCAGAATACGCCAAATCGCTGCAGAAGCCGGTTATCCGGGGCTATCAGCTCTAAAAGTTTCTTAAGCATACCCGTTTTTTTATGGGGATCTGGATCGAATCTAGGCGGTTCTAAGGCTTCTATTAGTTAATGAGGGCGAATTATTTTGGTTTATCGTATGGAATTAACTAAATTACCAGTGTATGAATATACATTAAAATCCACCACCACGAGGGTATTGATTGCCAGATACTCTTTTGTGGATTAATAATCAAAGTAAAAATATATTGGGTTTTTAAATAGGAAAGAGAGTGTTCCGGTCTTTTCCACACCCGAGAGGAATGTTTTACTCTACTCTTTCCAGTTTGAATACAACTGGTCTTAGCCCATCGGTGCAGCAGCTTACCATACTGCCGGGTTTGTTGATCCACCTGAAGTCCCCGCCAAGTGCTAGATGGGCTACGTCTCTCTGTATATCTGCCCACGCCCAGGAGCAGAACCCTTCAGGCATCTTAAGGTCCTTGCTGAGATAGGTCTTATCCATCTCAACCGCTTCACATACAGCGTCGACATCGTCCGCTGCCAGTTCATCGAATACATCCCCTGGTTTTAGCTTCGCGACCACGGTTATTTTTACATCAGTCATTTCTACCAGAAAGACCAGAACAATGGGGGTATAAAAGATTCCTGTTAAATATCCCTAAACAGTTTCTCAATTGATTACATTGGGAAGAAACAAACAATATGAAAGATACAGGACTTACCAGTATCTTGAATCAGGTAGAGATTACCGTGAGTTCAAGCTACGTGAAGAAGTAAAAAAGGAATGGTAGGAACCAGTACCTCTGAGTAAGACCGAGGAGGAACGATTCATGGAGCTAGTGGAGAAATCCGTGGTCATGGATCTCCACGCTCACCCGGACATCAGTCCAGAAGATCCATACCAGATCAGGGTGATGGATCGTGAAGGGCATAACTTTATCGCATACGAGGCGTTAGCCGAGTCAGGATTGGACTGTGTTTTCGATAATATGATGTATGATAAAACATGGGTACAGCGACACAGAGATACAGAAAATAATAGGAGAAAAGGGGTTAAGACTGGTTAAAAAGGTCTGGAAATAGGTGAGATTATTGTTTGGGAACCTTCTCCCAGTTCTCCTCAGCCATCTCCAGAGGTACATCTACGCCCTCAGGTAACGGAGTCTCATAGGTTCTG
>WJJC01000148.1 GCA_014729945.1 Candidatus Bathyarchaeota archaeon | reverse complement strand
TATAGCACAATAAATTTATTGCAATCATTTTTAACTAATTGAAAAATAGTTTATGTTACCCTTTTTCTTCTTTTATGCTTGTCTCATCATTTTCTCGATACTCTAATTCGTTTTTTAGCTCTTTTTCAGATTCTAACCCCTTTACAGCTAAATCTTCTAATCTTAGAATTAGTTTTTCAACATTTTCTTCTCGTTCAAAGATTCTTAAAGTTTTGTCACCTTTCATCATAAGATTGTCACCTAGGAAAGGCAACAATGGTGAGACAACAACTTGCCCCATACTTGAAGCATATCTACTGATGGGTCTTAGACTTTCAAGAAACAGTATCCCCGCGGTCTCTAACCCGTATTGATATAACTTTCGGGCAATAGACTCTATGATTTCCTCTTCTTCCTCCGGCGATATTTCTTTATCCCAAAACATGACATCCACGAAACAATAGTATTCATGATTGAATCAGATTTAAGAACTTTCTTTGAGTAGATTCTGTCGTTCTTTTATCCGCCACCTTATCAACATATAACTACCAAGAACAGCTCCAGCTAATAGACAGACAAGTATGATTAATGCAAAAGAGATAGTTGGAGTGCCAGTCATTGTGATCATCATAAAAAGGGAACCAGCCCAAGAATAAAGAGATGAGCGTAATGCAACTATCAACTGGTTTCGATCACTTCTTTTAGCAACCTGTTGAGAAGAGATGAAGCCAGCTATTATGAAAGTTAAATAACTTAGATCAGCTAAAAATGTGGGGTGAATTCTACTCGTAAACCCACTGAACATTTTTAGAGATTCCATCCAGAACCAGATTATACCGTTTGCTAATATTGCCGCAGCCATGTAATCGGCTTGGTTAGGTTCTCTGGGCTGCTTGATCTCTTTGGTAGAATCTTTTATCTGTTCGGGTTCACCGGTTTCCCTTTGTTCTTCATCCATTGAACTAGCATAGTCCTAGGGGTTCTTAGGTTTATTCGTTGATCTTAACTATCAGAAAAGGCTCATCACTACTATGACAGCACATGACGTAATTTCACCTAAAGATCATCTTGGTTACCCAGTTGGAACAGATAAGAAACTGGCTGATTGGCCTGAGATAATCGATTATTTTAACAAGATTGGCGAAACGTCTCCAAGGATAAAAGTAGAGACTCTTGGTGAAACCACTGAAGAAAATCCATTCATATTAGCAACCATCTCAAGCCCCGAGAACCTCGCTAATCTAGATGAGCTTAGAGAAATCCAGCTTAAGCTATCCAAACCAGCAGATCTGAGTGAAGAAAAAGCTAAGAAGTTGATCGAAAGAGGGAAAACAATTGTCTTGATCACATGCAGCATCCATAGCACCGAGGTTGGCGGTAGTCAGATGAGTATGGAGCTAGTACATAAACTGGCTACCAGTATGGATACGGAGGTAAGGGAGATATTGGATAATGTTGTATTACTGTTGGTTCCTTCTCTGAACCCAGATGGGAACCGACGGGTTGTGGAATGGTATAAGAAATATCTTGGTACAGAGTATGAGGGAAGCAGCCCTCCATATGTCTACCACAAGTACGCGGGTCACGATAACAATCGTGACTGGTACATGTTTACACTAAAAGAAACCCAGTTAGCCATAAGCAAAGTCCACAATGTCTGGCATCCTCAGATAGTCTATGATATCCATCAAATGGGTAAGAAAGGTCCAAGATTCTTTGTTCCACCCTTCATAGATCCTATGGAGCCAAACGTAGATTCTATACTTCAGAGTGGTGTAAACTTCATGGGGATTAGCATGGCTGATGCCCTTGCACGCGAAGGTAGAAAAGGTGTGGCGGTGCACTGGATTTTTGATGGCTGGACCCCAGCAAGAGCATATCAGCACTACCATGGAGGAATAAGAATACTCTCAGAAGCTGCCTCTGTCAACATAGCCTCACCCATAGAGGTTGAAAAAGAAGAACTTGAAGAACGCCAAGGCTTCAAACCTCTTGATGCTAGATGGAACCATCTTCTCCCATGGAAAGGGGGAAAATGGACTCTAAGAGACATAATAGAATACGAGCTAATAGCCTCCATTGCGTGTCTCAAGACCGCAGCTAAATTCCGTAAAAGATGGCTAAAAGGAACATATGAGATGGGAAAAAGAGCGTTAACACCCAAAGAGGGACCTTATGGCTTCATAATCCCATCTGAGCAACGTGACCCCGCCGCAGTTGTTGAGTTGCTAAGAGTAATGCGTATGGGTGATGTTGAGGTTGATCAGGCAATAGCCGAATTCACTGCTGATGGGGTAGACTATCCTGCTGGATGCTATTTCATACGCTACGCTCAGCCCTACGGTAAATTCGCCAAGGCATTACTTGAAAAACAGGAGTACCCTGATCTTAGAGACACACCCGATATGCCACCTAAAGTACCGTATGATGTTACCGCACATACTTTGAACCTCCAGATGGGTGTAAACGTGATTGAGGTAGCTGAACCATTCGACGCTGCCCTACGCATAGTTGATGAACCAAAGCTCGAAAAAGGTGAGGTTGATGGAGCGATTGGACCCTATGTATTTGACCCCACTCCAAACTATTCCGTTAAAGCCGTGAACAAGCTACTCAGAGAGGGGTTCAAGATACATAGATCTCTGGAAGAATTTGAAGTAGGATATGAAGTACTCAAACCCGGAGCATACATCGTTGAATCCGAGAAGGGGATAAAACGAGCGCTGGAAGAGTTGGCGATAGAGTACGGAATTGATTTCACTGGATTAGAGCGCCCCCTTCCCGATACATTTGAGATAAAACCACCGAAGATTGGAGTCTATCGACCATGGTTACCACTAGCCGATGAGGGGTGGCTAAGAATGGTTCTGGAAGCGTACGACTTTAATTATACCAATCTTTACCCCGAGGATCTAAGATCAGGTAAACTTGATGAAACAGAGGTCTTGATTATCCCAGATATGCCCCACTCATCCATAATGAAGGGAATGCATGGACAGGAATACATGGATCCATCCATGTACGAGAAAAAATACATCCAAGGAATCGGCGATATAGGTAACCGGAATATACTAGACTTCCTTGATAAAGGCGGCACAGTGATTACTCTTAACCGTAGTTGCGAATACGCAGTGAAAGAACTTTTGGCTGAAGCAGAACTAGTACTGGAAGGGCTCGACGAGAAAGAATTCTATTGCCCAGGAAGCTTATTGAGGGTATTAGTGGATAACACACACCCCACAGGTTACGGCTTCGATAGAGAAGAGACAATAATGTTCCTACACAGCCCAGCCTTCAATCTTAAGAACGGTGAAGCGGTTGCATGGTACCCTGAGGCGGATCCATTGATAAGCGGCTGGATACTGGGTGAAAAACATCTAAGAGGAAAGACAGCTGTAGCAGATATACCAGCGGGGGATGGGACAATAATCATGATCGGATGCCCACCTCATTTCAGAAACCAGAATAGAGCCACCTTCAAGCTATTATTCAACAGCATTTTCTATGGAACCGCTTAGACAACTTCTTTTTTAAATCAATTATCTATTTCTCATCTAAAAATAAACTTCTAGCTCTATACCACCGGCATATACTATTAGTTAAGATTAGTGAAAAATAGTATGACTCCGCAAATATCTTAATTTAAAAACCATTAGAGGGAACATGGCAATAACAAGGCATAGAGAAGGACGTTTAGGCGTCCTTGGCGCCATTGTCTTACTTACGAGCATTGTATTATTCATTGGTTGCCTGTTTTTGCTTACGGTCAATGGTCCATGGGGAGGTGGAACCATATTCGGAGATGACTTATTTAAACCAGCTTCAATGCAGACAAAAGAAGAAACAGAGCAGCAGATACCGGTTAAGAATGAAACGAAACCAAACATGACTGAGGCGCTTGAGGAACTGAGTATACTAGGCTGCGTAATAACTGAATATACTGAATCTTATCCCGAGGAAGATGTAATTAAACTGAAGTACACGGATTTCAAGATAAAAGCAGTTAATTATAAGATAGTGTTCACAACTGAGACTCAGGGTAGAAAAGTACTGTTTGTAAAAGGTCATGGAAAAACATACGGATGGAGTCCTTAGAATACTCTAAAAGTTGCTCTTTGTATGAATTAATATGAGCCGTGTCGCTGTTGTTAAAGGTGATAGAGGACTTGAACCTGTTTATGATGCACTGGATTTAATACAATATAAAGAGGCCTTTGAAGAATGGAATCGTGTGCTGGTCAAGGTTAACTTTATAACTACAAAAAACTGGGAGACGGGAGCAACAACTGATCCCATGGTTGTTGAAGCTATTGTTAATCGACTTAGAGACATTGATAAAGAAGTTATCATAGTTGAATCCGATGCCCAGACTACTAATGCAGATAAAGCATGGATTGCCAGTGGAATGAAGGAGTTGGGAGACCGCTTGGGGGTTCAGTTCATCAATATGCGTCATGTCGAGAAAGTCGAGTTGCAAGTTGATGAAGGACTTGTGTTGAATAAGATTAAGGTCGCGAAGATTGCTACTGAGTCAGCCATAGTCTCGGCTGCTAAACTCAAGACCCATATGGGCACCCAAGTTACTCTGGGATTAAAAAATATGTTTGGGATGTTAACTACAAAGTGGAAAGGAAAATTTCATCTCAGAGGAATGCACAAAGTCATTCATGACATAAATAAAACACTGCCCCCACATGTAACTGTGATTGATGGATTTATCGGCATGGAAGGGAGGGGACCAGTTCGTGGCGACCCTGTAAAGATGGATACGATCATAACAAGTACGGATCCGGTTGCAGCAGATGCTACTGGTTCAGAGATTATGGGTTTCAATCCAGAAGAAATTGATCATATCAGATGGTGCAATGAGACGGGGATAGGGAATATGAATAACATAGAAATTATAGGCAAGGATATAGAAGCTATTAAACAGGTATTCAAAAGAAAATAGTGAAGAGTTTTACTCTTCGATTATCTCGACGTTAGCCCTTGGTACTGTGACTATTTTTCCTTCATCAAGTTTGATGTTTACGACACGTACCATGCTCTCTGATTCTAGTTGCTGAAGTTCAACAGGTAGACTGTGAACCTCGCCTATGGCTCCGAAGTAGGGTTGCCGTATAATCCTGATTGGTGTACCTGGTATCATTCCCTGAGCGAGCTCCTCAGATTCATCCTCAACCTTCATCTCATGTGGGATAATTATCTCTGGACGGAGGACACCTGCTCGGATCTGGGTGGTACCATTAACTGATGCACTATAACCCTCGAATTCTTTCAATAGATCAAAGGTGGATTGGCTCATGTTCATGTTACCGAATCCCTCAGTGATTATCACGGTAATACCTACCTCTTCCTGACCAGTAATAGCTACACCGATCTCTTCCCCTGTGAACTCTGTCAGGTCGTCGTGACGGATTCCTCCGCTTACCACAGCGGACGCACCTATCTCAACTGCCTTCTTTAAGGCTTCCAATGTTACTCTGCATCCACCGATTATCACCTTACCTGTGTGCTCAGAGGTTATCATATCCGCCTCCAATACCTCATCATTACCAGAGACCGCTACATGTATTTCTCCATGCGTCTCGCCTCCAATCCCAAAAATTCCTTGAAT
>WJJC01000147.1 GCA_014729945.1 Candidatus Bathyarchaeota archaeon | reverse complement strand
GAAGGCATCAAAGGCCTAGACATGTACGAAGCTCGAATATTCCCTATGGGCAATCCCTCCGCAAATGTTGGATACACTATACAAGATGTCGAATTACCAAAAGGTGAACTACTAAATGGAGGCCTCTTGGATAGAGCGGGAAATAACGTAACAAAAGAAAGCGTCCTGAACGATGAATCTTTTGGGGAAGTTTATGGTGGTTATAATTTAACAATACCTGGTTTTAGCTTCCCAAATATGAAGATTAGTTGCGAAACCGCTGGTGTGGATATGATAAAAAAGTTCAACTCACCGAGCGCCAGTGGTAATTCCAGCGAGGAAAACGTGTTTTACTACTTGGGTCTTCTAGCTGAGTATTTTGAGGGGGAGATTGAGTTCTATATAAAAACAGATTACCGTCCAGTGAATCTCACTTTACTGGATCCACCTGAAGTCGGGTATACCAATGAAACTACCTTGATCAAGGTTGAATCAGAGTCCGCCGCAGCGGTAGAATCTATGTGGATAGAATATACCACGGATAACTGGAAAAACACCGAATCCATTAGCCTCATCGACAAGGATGATTAC
Organism: Candidatus Bathyarchaeota archaeon; assembly: GCA_014729945.1. Next base: position 2,123 of record WJJC01000147.1, on the reverse strand, counting down.
TGGCTAGCAGTACTACCCTCCTTTAACCTGCATGACGATGTGGAGTACAGGATCCACGCCATTGATGAGATTGACAACAGGGGTCTAATTGAGGGAAGCTTTACAGTAATGAACAAGGTGGAGATAGATTTCGGTCTCTCAGGTAGCATAATTCAAGGAGGCCAGACCGTTAAAATAACCGGCGCAGCCACCAAGCCCTCCATAAACCTGAAGCTAAACCTAGAACACGGTGGAAACACAGAATCCATCAACGTACAGACAGATGGAGACGGTATATTCACCTATGATTACAAACCCAAGAAAATCGGTGAATACGATGTCACATTAACCTATGCCGGGGATGAGGATTATCACGTTGCATCTTCCCGGGAGAAAAGTTTCCGAGTAGACAAAAGAAAACTAGAACTAAGCTGCGAGATAAAGACAAACCCCATTAAAATACATAGACCCATGACCATCAAGGGAAAAATAACCCCCTCTGTCAGTGGACTAGAAGTAGAGACCATATTCGTCTCACCCGAGACAAGCTTCACGGAAACCAAGACCACTGATAGAAACGGAGCATTCAGTATCACCATAACACCTGAAGTCCTAGGCACCTGGGATATGCTCCCCCAGTTAAAGGTCTCCGAACTCTATGATGCCTCACAGGGATCCATGCAGTCCTTCACTGTAGAGAAACTATCCCCAGTTGATATCGCTAAATATCAGGCGTTAAAATTCACCGAGCCGCCTCTACTATACGCAGCGATTGGACTAGGCGTAGTACTATTTGTGGTTATTCTCCAAAAAACCGGGATAATAGAGAGGATCAGGGACCGGGAAGAAGTGGATGAGGAAGAAACCCAGGAAGAATCGGGATCAGTAACCTCCTATAAACGTAGAAGCGAGAGATAGCCTAGATGAAGCTACTCGATAGCATCATCATATCCTCAAGATTCATCTCCCATCCCAGGGAATCCATAAACTCCATTAAATGAATCGGGTTACTCGACTTCGGTACCGCTATCACGTTTTCATGGCTGATAACCCAGTTGAGAGCAACCTGCGCTTTTGTCTTATCATATTTCTCTGCTATACTCGACAATACCTCACGGTCCAGACCGGGTAGTATACCTCTTCCCAGTGGACTGTAAGCTATGAGAGTTCGCTCGGTCTCCTGCATATATGGTAATAGATTTGTCCTGGGTTTCTGCTCCAGTAAACTGAACTCAACCTGATTAGCCACAAGAGAATTATCCTCAAGAAGGCTCTGCGCCTCATTCAATAGATTAGCAGAATAGTTACTGACACCAATATACCTAGTATATCCCTCCCTCACACATTCTTCAAGGGCCCCCATAGTCTCCTCCAATGGCACCCTGTAGTTCGGCCAATGGACAAGGAAAAGATCCACATAATCCTGCCCCAGCCTACGGAGACTGCCCCTCATACTTTTAATCAAATCCTCATAGTGGAGGTGTGTTCTCCAAACCTTGGTGGTTAAAAAAATTGAATCACGTGGATAAAACTGGATAGCCTCGCCGACCAGCTCCTCGCAGTGACCGGCTCCATAGTATTCCGCCGTATCAATATGAGTTAAACCCAGGTCTATAGCCATCTTGATAGCCATAACATGTTCCTCGTCCCATCTTCTATCCTCAATCTGTTTTCCACCCATGCCCCATGTGCCTAACCCGATTTTGGGTATATCTACGCTTGGGGCTATCTGGTGGTACTTCAAGGCTTTTCATTAGAAATGGGGTATTGGGGTTGATAGGTTTATTGAAAAAAGAGAGGTTATTCCACTAGTTTCTTCATAAACTCCGTGTAATTGCTGCGTTCAATAGTGGGCTCAAAGTCTTTGATGAGTTTTTCAGTTGATTTCGCATCATCATATAATAGGTCGATAACTGTTACCGTTATGGCTTTAGCTGGAACGATGTATTGTTTCACTGGATCTTTTATCTTGAAGTGTCTGCTGTGCCCGGCGCCTTCTGTTCCACTCATACCGATGCTGGTGGTGGGCATTATACAGCTGAAGTCACCCATATCTGTGCTGCCCGTACTATGACCACGGTGTTTGATCTCATCTTCTCCGTATAGGTCTATCACCGAATTTACGAGTACTTTCTCAAGGCTCT
>WJJC01000146.1 GCA_014729945.1 Candidatus Bathyarchaeota archaeon | reverse complement strand
GAAACACTCTTAATTGTTTATCCAAGGTTATTGCTATGAACCGTAAAACCGTTTATCTTGTACTTTTATCCTCATTACTATTCATTCTCTCATCTATCTCATTTGTGAGCGGTGCTGTAATCGAGGAAGTAATCATTTTTGGAGACTTTGATGTAGATGGAAACCCGATTCCTAGGGATATCTATACCCCTGAGGATGACATAGTTGGACTCTGGTTTAACCTATCTAATGTAAGCCCCGGAGATAACATAATCATCGACTGGTGGCCACCAGAAGGAGAACTATATAAAACCACTAACTGGACAGCGCCAGTCGGGATCGAAGACAACTCTGACTGGGATATGTGGGAGGATATGGAAATCATGGGAGACCCCGCTGAGGACATGCCTGGTATCTGGGCCGCGAATATATTCGTAGATGGAACTCGTTGGGGAGACGTTACGTTTGAGCTAGTAACCGATGGTAGCCCACCTGATTCATCAACAGACACAGGTGACGATGAAGTTATCAGAGGTTACTATGTCTGGGTAAAGGATGTTAGAACCGTGGATGATGTAGTTTTAGGTCAAAACGTTACCCTTGAGGTTGATATAGAATACAATTTCCTGGAGGTACCTCTAGTTCCTACTATCCTTGATCAAGACTTTGAGATAAGGGGAAAGACCAGCGACACCATATCAGGCAATGGAGAAAACACCTATACCATATCAATGGAGACCCGTGAAACAGATGATACAGCGTACTTTGCTGTGATGGCATACTATTTCATTGATGGCAACTGGACCTATATGGATCCCCATGGATACATGCCTTTCACGCTTAATCAGGGAGGAGTTTCTGATGACCCTGATGTGGTTGATCTACCTGATAATATTGATTTCTCGGATATAGACCTAGACAAGTTCAGAAAAACATTGAATGACACTATTCAAAGGGGGCTAGATCTATTGGATGATGTTGAGGTTCCTGATGACCTCTCAGGTATCGAGGATACAATCAAGGAGAGGACCGGTATCCCCGGGTATCCAGTTGAGACCCTAATACTGGGCACACTGCTCCTAGTATATTACACTAGGCGTCGATTCTAATCCTTGCTTTAAATTACATGAGACTTGTCTTTTCTTAGATAAAAAGTAAACTTTCTAGGAGACCAGATTGAGATAAGCTTCAAGAGAGATAGCTGGCAGGGGTTCAACCCTGTGAATACCCTATTCATTGATAATAATCCTATGAAATGATCAAAAGCGAACCATAGATATGAATACACGTTAAATCTAAACGAAGAAGCAACAATAAGCCACACCATAATAGAAGCCAAGGTCACCTGAGCTAAAACATAGATGTATACCCTCTTACACTATCCCAGACCCTGAAGCCAGGGGGAACATGGATTTAATAACCCTTAAAACCCTTGTATACAATGTATTATAACATAAACGAAGTGAGATTGCTTGCCAAAAAATGTAGTATCCGCTAGACTCCCTAGAGAACGAGTCAACCAATTAGAAAAAATAGCGGAAGAAGAAAAAGTAGATAAGACCACCATCCTTGACCGAGCCCTAGAAAACTACATAAAAGAATGGAAACTCAAGAAAGCCATAAACAAATACAGGGAAGGCACAGCCACACTTCCTAGAGCCGCAGATATAGCCGAACTCAGCATCTGGGAAATGATCGAGGCACTAAACCGAGAACAGGTCACAACTCAATATAACCTCCAAGACCTTGAAGAAGATCTGAAGGTAGAACTTTGAGAACCGTCTCAGACTCCACACCCCTCATATTATATGCCAAGATCGGCAGACTGGACCTCCTAGAAAAATTCTTCAACAAGATCACAATACCATCAGCAGTCTATCACGAGGTTGTTACCCGGGGAAAACAACATCAAATACCCGACGCCTATATCGTGGAAAAAGTAGTAGACGACTGGATCAATGTAACCAGTGTAGATCCAGAGACACAAAATAGGTATGGTTTCATCGACAACAATCCCGGCCTTGATACGGGGGAAAAAGAAGCATTGAAGCTATGTAAGCAAATAGGCGCCCAACTCCTCCTCGCGGATGACCGTTTGGCGAGAAAAACAAGCAAGATACTGAACATCAAATCGCTGGGTAGTCTTGGGGTCGTAATACAGGCGATAAGACATGGGGTTATCACAAAGAAGGACGCATACCAGATAGTTGATGATCTACTTGACGCGGGGCTCAGATTGGATATAATCCTCTACAAGAGAATACAGGAAATAATAGAAAATACTGAATCTCCGGATCAATAAATCTCGCAGAGGTAAAGAACTCATCAACGACCCAGTTTACTATTAATCAAAGTATTCTACATGCTTACTGAACCAATATTATTATACAAGTATTCACCGGCGATATCCAATTCTAATAACTCAAAATCAGCGAACTTAGTATCATCCTATTAGTTTAATATGCTTCTTAATATAATCTTTATCTATGTCTAATCACGTTCGCCTAGAATGTGGTGCATCCCGACGATAATCTCATACCCCACATAATAGAATATAGAATAGAACATAGGAAAGCGACAGGATACTACTTCATTATACTCTAATAAAGTGGTTTAAACAGTTGCTACCTGTTCATGCTTATTCTCATGGAGTTCTCTAAGTTTACCATACTCATCTATGGGGTATATCTCTGCGCTCGGAGTAACCTACTACGCAGCACGGAACAACTGGGAAAAACTAACCGTAATGAACTAAACACTCGATTGTTTTTTCTTAACAACTGCTATTTTGCCTTCTCCGGGTTCATGGAACACCTCTACTCCGTATTCGTTTCGCGATATCTCATCAACTACCCTGCCGACACCAGTATAATCCACGTTATGAAAGAAGACACCAGTATCCATGTGCATCAACCGGGAAACCGACTGCCAATCACTACTCACCACCTTGTACGCTTTCCCTGCGTCAATAAACACTATATCCATATCTGCTAGAGATGACACAACCTCGGGTAAGGTATCAGTGGTATCCCCCTCAAACAAACTATAATCACACCCTAACCCCTCCAGTTTATCAGCAACTCTATCTTTGCTATAGTAATTAAAAAAATCAAATCCGTAATAAACAATCATACCAGGCTCAGCTATCCTCAAAGCTGCCTTAACCATACTAACAGCGTTATCCCCGTTATAGACCCCGACCTCCAGTATCCTTTTACATTTATTTTCAATGATAAACTCGTTCAAGTATCTATGAGAACCATACCATGGCATAAAATAACACAATAGAAAATAG
>WJJC01000145.1 GCA_014729945.1 Candidatus Bathyarchaeota archaeon | reverse complement strand
TGATCTTTTATCTCGTTAAACCTTTGAGCGAAGGTTCTACCCATAAGCGTTCTGACAGACCGACAGGTTTGACCTTTTTAGTCTTGTCGTATACAGCAGTGTTCCATGATTACTGTCATGTATACTAGTTGGTTATTATGGGTATGAAACATCTTCCATACCACTATCTTTAATCGTGACTCTTGGATACATCAGTTAGGTAATTACAGTGAATATGATTGGATACCTTGGGGTAGGCGTAATCTTCGCCATAGTACTGGGATTCGTTAACATCTACAACGACTTTAAGAAATACGGGAACGCAGCAGAGGCCACATTGGGGCAGATCAAGGTTGCTATGAAGAAGCGATTGGATATGATTGAGCAGTTGCTAGGTGCTGTGAAGGGCTATGTTAAGCACGAGAAAGAGATATTCGAGAAGATAGCCCGCCTGAGGCAAGGTGTTGATAATGCACCACCCGGCGAACTCGGGGAGATCGAGGAGGAGAGCAGAACAGTCACAAGTAGTTTACTTGCAGTGGCTGAGGCTTACCCTGATCTTAAAGCGTCTGAGAACACTCAGAGATTAATGCAGGCTGTTATCGATGTGGAAGACGAGATTGCTCGCCACAGATACACCTACAATAACATCGTCCAGCAGTACAACACTATGCAAGAAACCATACCATCAAGTCTATTAGCTGGCGCAGCAAATGCATCCAAAATGGGGTATCTGGAATTCGAGGAAGAAATAGAGAGCCCCCCAGATATATCGGTGAACTAATTGAGTGAGCGAAGACAAATATATCTGCTGATGGCGGTTACCCTAGTAATCGCGTTAGCTGGAACCCAGCTAGGTAACTTAATCGGGGAAGCAGAGGGAGAAGCCGTTGTTAAGAGCTATGGCGCTGTCTTTCACTCGGATGGAAGGCTTGAAGAGACATTCACCTACAAGATTAACGCACAGGATAAGCGTTTCTTATTCAGGTACTGGGAGGCACCATTAGCTGAAACTCGACTAGATTATCCTCACATTGAGTTAATGGATATTGACGTACCCTCCGGTACTTACTGGTACCTTATGGATACTCACGGTGTTCTGCATACTAGCGATGAGATTGACAGTAAGAGCGCCAGCACCATAAGATCCATGGCGTACTGGAACGAGGCCGGGGCCTTCAACCCTGATGGCTACGAGAAAGGCGAGTACACGGTTAAATTCTGGTATCAGGTTCGTCCACCGATCGAGTATGACGATGAATACAGTCACCTTAACCTAAAACTAGCGAGCGACCACATACCCTACCAGAATGTACGCGTAGAGATAGAAAACCAGGGGTACATAGAGAAAATATATCCTCACCCCCCTACTCTCTTAAAATCAACTGATAGAAACTTAGTCATATTCACAGGGTCTTCACCAGAGGATCAGCTACTGGAGTTCGAGTTCCTCATGGAAAACGAGGCATTAGAACAATTAGATGGGTTCCCCAATCAGCAACAGGATATCAAGGAGAGAACGGTAAACTCAAACAATATGTATCGATTCCAGTACATGGTAGCGTTCGGGTTCCTATGGGTCAATAGAATAGCAGTCTTCCTGATGCCTGTTGGACTTTATCTTTTCTGGCGAAGATATGGTAAAGAAAAGGAATATGTGGTTCCCCCCTTCTTGAGTACCATCCCCAATAAGCTCAGGAAACCATGGATAGTTAACCTAGTTTTCAAGAAGGACGCCATAGACTTCGATGCAGATGGCTTCCACGCAACCCTGCTGGACTTGCATGAGATGGGCAAGATAGATATAGACGCAGATGAGGCGGATGTAGTTATCCAGTTAAAGGATGACAAGGGATTGGATCGCTACGAGAACCGCGTAATGTCCTTCCTCCAGAGAATGGCTAGAGATAATGTGGTGCGCACAGGGTACATGAAGGAGATGGTTGAGCGGGCTCAACATGACTCAATCATAGAACAAGAAGTCATATCCTTACAAAGTATATATAATCGCCTCGTATCCGGTACCGATAACGAGGTAGCCGGAGAATACACCATCAATGGGAGAAAAAAACTACTACCTTTACTCGGGTTATCACTATTACTCTCCTTCGGACCATTGATCCTATTAATTGTCTATGAATACGCCTCTGGGGTATTCCTGAGCGCAGTCGGCTATGGGTTAATAACCATCCTGCAGGTGATAGCAGCAATGATATTCCCCTCAACTCTTTTCGGTTTATGGAAGAATGATACTTATAGAGAGAAACAGCAATGGGACGCCTTCCAGCGTCACTTAACCGACTTCAGCAGACTCCAGCAGTACGGTCCAGAGGATATGAATATGTGGGGTCAGTGGCTCGTATATGGAACAGCCCTCGGAGTAGGGGAGAAAGTAGCCCAAGCCATGAAGAAGCTGGAAGTAGAGTACCCCACAATGCACATGGTACCATACTATGGATACTGGTTCAGACCCATCTATACAGCGAAAACCCCTAGTATGCGCAGTAGCAGCAGGGGTGGAGGCGGTGGCGGTGGCGGCGGGTTTGGAGGCGGCGGAGGCTTCGGTGGCGGCGGTGGCGGTGTACGCTAATCGTCGTCTCTGATGTATTTTTTAACGGTTCTTAGAGCGCTAAGAAATTCTCCACCCCTTCCGGTGAGAGTATACTTTATGTTTCCACCGTATTCATCATCCTCTATCAATCCATGACCCATGAGGTACTCAACAGCCTCCTTAGCGCGATCAACGGGAAGGTTTGCGCCATAACTGATACGAGTTATCCCAGTGGCTCCCTGTCTACGGAGAGTCTCAAGGATGTCCTGATAAATATCATATCTCGTACGTCTCTCCATGGCGCACACCTAAAAAGGGGGAGCGGGTTGTTTTTCACTCTTTCTTGAACCCTCACGGATCCGTACCGAACCATCTGCTTTCAATTCCTCCGTAAATATAACTGAGTCTACATCACATCTGTTGCCTATCCACACAACTCGACCAAATAAGTTACCTGCACGGCACCTGCCTCGTAGTTGTATCCTATCTCCGTAGATATCCTCTGCACTCGCCTTGTCTTTGATGGTGACGATTTCTGCAATTAATGGTCCCTTTACTGATCCCCTACGTTCGATCTCTATCCTTGTCGCTTTAGCCCCGTACTGGGTGGCTAGGTTACTTGTCTCTATGAACTGTTCCGCTATTACTTTCTCCGCTTGGATCTTACCCCCCACCCTGATGCTCCCTGTCCTCAATACACCGTCAATGGCGACCTTACCGCCTACTCTAATACCGTCACTAACCGTGAAATCTCCCCTCGTCTTGAATGTTCCCCCGACGGATAGCTCTTCACCTACTGATTTTTCCCCCAGCTTGACCGTTCCACCAACGTCGATTCTTGTGAACTCTAGGGAGCCATCAACCTTTAGCGTGCCCCCAACGTCGATTTGTTGACCTTTTCCTCCCTCATCGAGTTTTACTGTACCTCCCACAATTATGTCTCCAAACTCTAGATATCCACTGGATTTCAAAGTACCTCCTGCCTCGATTCTTCGCTTCGCCACCCCTCCATCGAGTTTTACTGTACCCCCCACTCGGATTTGTTCGATATTCGCAGCACCGGTGGCTGTGAAGGTTCCGCCTACATCGATCTCATTAGCTTCTATCTCCCCTGTTTTTAGGGTTCCACCTACTTGGATTACCTTGGAGACTGCTTGGCCATATACTTTGTATGATCCACCTACTTCTACATAGTCTATCTGGGCGTCTTGCTGTGCTCTAAGACTACCCCCCGTCTTTATTCTACCCGCTGATATATCTCCATCTACCTCTAGGGAACCCCCTACTCTGACATTATCTGACTTGAGTATGCCTCCAACACTTAGTGTTCGACTAACGAGGATCTCTTTGACTGTTAATGACTCAGATACCTCAAGTTTTCCTCTTTTAACCTCTATCCTGTTCGCTCTAAGTGAGCCGTTGACATTTAGATCTCCACGGTTTGAAACAACTTCTTCAGCCTCGATATTCCCGTAGATTTCACAGTCACGTTCACAGATTAACCTACCAGAAATCTGAATATTCTCATTTTCGGCTTCAACTCTGCCAGCCTCCATGTAGAGGTCTCCATCTACCCTGGATAATCTAGCGGTCTCCCGGATGATCTTCTCGTATGTCAATAGCCTTCAACTATTCACCCGTTTTTTCACCTTTTAAAGATAAAACACATCTGATACTCACATATTGTGACTACAAGTGTTGATTATCTAACTTGAGTCCACTTTAAATGCATAAAACCCTCAACCCATCTTGAAACAAAATGAAAATAAGCCAACATAACCATGAAAGCATCGAGCATCTGAGAAAAGTTATGGAGACCGAGGAGGGAAAAGAGGTTTCTACTGATCAGGTTATCACACGTGTGCTTGGGTTCTACAAGAAATTTGTACCCTACAACTAGGAGCGAGTACAGGATGGTGAGTCAATCAACCCAGAGCGTCAAGGAACCTGTTTTCCAATCAATTATAACAGGGTTCATGGACTCTGTTATACCCCCACAGTTATCGACGAATGCTAAACTATTCTTAACTGGAGCAGTTGTCAATGGGGTTTCGAATGGAGTATTTAATTCTGTCTTACAGCTCTACTTGATCTCTATGGGTTTTTCCGCTGGAGCTATGGGGCGGGTATTTATGTTAAACCCGTTGACCTGCGCCATTTTAGCCATCCCATGTGGTATAATGGCTGATCGATATGGAAAACGGAAAATGATCATATTTGGGTTTATCGCTGTGTGTATCGGCGTCACTGGGATGTTCTTATCCAGAAGCATTTACTTGTTAGGTTTCAGTTTCGCCATGTTTGGCGTTAGCAACGCCACCTCTACTGTGATGATGCCCCTCTACAGTTCCTTCTACGAGAAACAAGATATGGAGAAAGCCATCGGGCTCTACGGTTTAATCAATATATCAGCCATGAGTCTCGGGAACCTCACCGGGCATATCCCAACATATATGATTAACCGATTCTCTTTCACCGATTATTCAGCGTACAGACTCGTGATGATGGCTGCCGCCTCTTTATTCATACTCCAATACATCTTCTATCTCGCTTCCTCCAAAGACATAAAAGAGAAGCTAAGCGACGTTTTTAGCTTCAAATTAAAGAGCTGGAAACCCGTGATCAAGTTCAGTGGGTTAACTCTCTTGTTAAATGTAGCTGGTGCTATATTGTTCTCCTTTTTCCCCTACTATGTTAATCAGAAATTCGGGGTAACATCTGCTGGGCTTGGAACATTATTTTTCATCAGTAATCTCACCATGGCCATGAGTAAAGGAATGGCTGCTTCAATAG
>WJJC01000020.1 GCA_014729945.1 Candidatus Bathyarchaeota archaeon | reverse complement strand
TAACCATTGCCGATAACGATATCAGCGTCTCTCACAAGCTTGGTCGAGTAATGTTTTCTAGCGTATTCTACGCCTTTTCTATGGGCCTCTACTACATCCCCACAGATGACGCCCGAGACATCACAGTCACCATTCATGAAGGCGTTGATAACGAAATCAATCCCAGCCATACGTGCTGCCTCCTCGGAGTCAAGCCGCCTGATGTTCTCGGCTACCTTTCCGGGTCCAGTGCCCTTCATGATTCTATGATTATGAGTTATGCTATCAATTCCAGCTACGCCCGGTAAGAGCATTTTGCTACCCCCACCAAACCCGTAGCCAAAGTGAGGCATCATGGCGCCTAGGGTAATTTTGAGGTCGCATTTCATCACCTCCTTATTGATGTGGACCGGTGTTCCGTAGCTTGTCTTCCCAAGGTCTTCTAGGTTCTCGTAGCAGTTATGATTGTATACGTGGTATTTTTCTGGTACTTCCTCGCCTAGTTTCTTCTGAAAATCAAATAATAGCCTGCCATGATGGGCACCTGTAGCCATAATGAAGACAATTTGATCTCTCTCTCTAACCCAGCTTCACGCAGTATCTCCAATACTGCTGGTAACATCTGGCTCTGACGAGTGGGTCGAGTCATATCATCGAATAAGATACAGCATTTTTCTCTGCCTTCTGCTAGCTCGTCGAGTGGCTCTGTACCAACTGGATGAAGAAATGATTCTTTCACCTTATCCATGGTTAAATACTCTGCACTGTGACCGTTCATCCTCTGTTCATGTATAGTCCATCCATCTGTAAATCCCAATGTCTCGGGGGTCCACCCATAAAACTCCCAAGCAGGAACCTTGTAATATTGCATACAGTATGGTTATGGGTTTTGGTATTTGGGCAGTTTGGTGAGATTTACTGTATATTATGTGGCTCATATTCAAAAAAGAACCGCACTCAGGTGATTAGTGAGTGATTGAATTTTTTTACATATAGTAAGTAGCTTACTATATGTGGAAGATCCCTGTCAACAATAAGTGAGGCACGAAAGATTAAAACAAACCGAATCTAAAAAACCATTACAACACTCAATAAATAAAAGTACGACAGGTGCTGGACACTAACACCCACAGCATATAGTACAGAAAAGATTAAAAAAACCATAGAAAAAAATATAACATTATAACCGAAGAAATAAAAACAGTAAATAAATGAAGTATTTTTCCTGATATACTCACCTACCAATTATGTAAAAAATATTTTGGCGCCGGGAAAGGGATTTGAACCCTTGAGTCCGTTAGGACACCAGCTTTCCAGGCTGGCGCTCTGCCAGGCTAAGCGACCCCGGCAACCAACATATTCCCTATCGCCGTGAATTTAAATGTTGAACCCTTTAGCAAGGTATACCTCCATATCATACTTGCGCTCCAAGCCCCGGCTATTCATATAACGTACCTTACCAAATATTTTCCGCTCTTTCCAAGCCCGGTCATGCTTTCCGAAACACCAAGCCACACCAGTATATCCATTACAACTACGTCCATCCAGCTCATACCTGTTATTAAGGTACAAAGCGGTCTCATACGCGATTTCCGGGTCAAACATCCATTCCAGTATCTTCTTCCCCCAGTACATCCGCATATAGCCATGCATCTTACCTGTCTCAATCATCTCCAATTGAGCCTTATTCCAGTAATAATCATGGGTCTGACCTTTCTCCAACTCGTCCCGTGTATAAGTGTACGCTCTCTCATCACCGCTATGCTCCCTCAGTGTCGTGCGTGCCCAGTCAGGTAGACACTTTATGCTATCATAGTAAGGGTTATAGTACACCATGTTGATAGCCAGCTCCCGTCTAACCACCAGTTGCTCAATGTACTCATCCGCACCTACTCCACCAATTTCCCTAGACGCCTTAGCCAGCTCTACAGGAGAGACTTGTCCATAGTGAAGATAGGGACTCATATCAGATTGGATATTTTCATTTGGATCATTCCGTAGCTCAGCGTAATCCTCCAGCCGATCATCAAGAAATACTTTGAAACGCCGCAGCGCCTCCTCTCTCCCACCCTTATATGACCCGGGGTCCACAGAGACATCCTCATCCAGTTGCTCCAATATTCCATTAACATCATCCAGAGTCACTGAATCTATGTCAAACTCCTTGCTATTATCCAACTCATGCACCGGGATCTCCACAAGATAATCCGGGATCAAGGGATTGATCCTTTTCCTGAGATGCACAGCCATATACATCTCCTTCTCGGCTGCCACCTCAACTGGCACCACAACTTCTCCCTCAACCTGAACCACAGCCCTATCAACAGCATCCAGCACCACTTTATACCACCCGCGCTGGAGACGCTGATACCCCCGATCTAAGACAACCAACGAGGCGCTACCTGCTAATTCAATACACCCCTCAGCAGGATCACCAAACTGTACCACTAATTGGGCACCCCGTTCAACCAGCCCATCATAGGTGTCCCTCAATCCACGCAACATAAACCTGTAATGCCTACTATTGGCCTCTGGGTAATCAGTCAACCCAAAAAACACCACCAAAGGCTGATTCCTCTTATTCGCCTCAATAACACTATACTCCAGTGCGGGGTTCTGTTCATCCCTCTGACCTGCCTGCATCCAGTAAAGCACATAGTCACCATCACCGGGTGAGAGACCATTCAACCGCCTCAATCTGTTCCTAAGCCATTCCTCCACCAAACAAGACACCCAATAAAAGAACACCTCCGACACCTATAACATGACTCCTAAATCCACACCCCTTATAATCAGCCAAAACATACATACTGAGACGAAAAATGAATCAAAACTGGATTGAACGCACACAAAAAACCATAAACAAGCTAGAAGAACTACGGGAGAAGAGAGATATGGACCGACTAGAGATCGTAACAGTCATGAGATTCAGCTTCGGAGCCTTAAGTCAGAGTCTAGGCGGATGGATGCAATGGGTAAACAGCCCCGAGATCATGAGTCAGTTTTCCCGTGAAGAACTCCTAGACATGAGTGACAAACTCAATGAGATGGTCACAAAGTTCGTTGAATACGACCGAGAAATCACTGATTATGGTATGCAGAAAGGGCTAGGCAAACAGAGACAAGAAGAAGGTAACAGATTCGTAATATAAACCATTACACATTCAATTAAAACATATTTCGAGTCAATAATCCATCTATAAACAGTATTTTATACCCTATAACAAAGATATAGCTAAAATAGTCCTGTTGAGAGGGAAAGAACACGGTAAATCCAGTCTACGCCTCACTCCGGTTAATAAACGGCATAGTAACCATAGTACTGGCTCTCCCAATCTATAAAATATACAACAAAACGAGGAAAAAATTCTATCTCTACTGGAGCATAGGATACGCATTATACGGGATAAGCATAACACTGCGTATCCCCGCAATAGAGAGCAGGCAAGTCACCATTCTAGGTATGCTATCTTATTTCATGCTACTAATCGGCTTAATCATGATAATAGCGGGCATAGGTGATCTGGTCAATAAGACAAAGCAGTTTCTGGTATCAACACTCGTCCTACCGCTAGTGTTGATAATCATGATAATAACCGGAAGAGATTGGAGTGAATTTGGGTTATTCGTGGCACTATCACCATATATCTTCATTACAGCCGCCCTGCTCTACATCAGAATAAAATATGAACTAGACATAACCCTCCTCCTAGCCGGCTGGGCGAACATACTATTCCTGAACATCGGCTACATGTACCAGTATATGAACGAGGGATATGTCGACCTCCTGAGCACACTAACCAAGGTAGTAATATTCGCGGGAATGACCAGCCCCAGTTTCTCGTTCCTATACGATGAGTTAACCATGTTCCTGTTAGGTGGTACACCAGTCGAGTACTCAAACAATGGAAACCAAGGCTTCACCATGATCGATTTAAACGTAAAAAACCGAGAACCCGAGATAAGATGGATCAAGGACAGGATAATAAAAAACTCTCGGGAAGGAAAAAGGACAGTATTGATATCACTTTATGACCAGATAACATCCAGTGACATCATAGACGATGCCACCAGAGACAACTTCTATTTAATAAGAATGGCAAACGGATACAGACGAAACTTCACAGTCTTCGAGGAACCAGTAACATCCATCAACGAAGACATCCAGCTACTAGACATACTGATCAGAGACATAATAGAATTCAGCGACAAAAATTATGTACCATGCGAAATAATACTCTACACACTCTCCCAGCTAATAATAACACATGGAGCCAGAAGAATGTACAGCTTCATAACCTCAAAAATCAGCGAACTCAAATCAAGCCAAGTCAGCCTAACAACATTCTACAGCCTAGACTCGCATGAGAAACAGGCGGAGATAAACATGTTTGAACGACTAGCTGACTCCGTTATAACTCACTAAGAAGTAGTTTAAGGCGGTCTTCCCTCATATCTATTCTCGCTATCCGGGACATGCCCTCTTTCTTTGAGAGATAATTTCGGAAGGATCCCTCTGGGAGCCGTGTAATACGTAAGGGGCTATATTCCATCATCCGGGTCAAGTCCTGGTAATCCTTATCAAACTCCATGAAAGAACCGTGGATACTCTCCTCCACCTCTGATAGATCCACATCCTCGTTAAATTCAATGTATAACCGAATATACTCCCGGCTGCCGTCAAGCTCTCTTCTCGCTGTGAAATCCACAAAGGGTACACTGGACCCTTCCAGTATGCACAGTATCTCATCCTCATTTATCCGGGTAAAGTTATGCAGACTAATCAGCTTGTCCGCCCTAGAGTAAAAACTGAAGATGGGGGTCTCAACCTTGAGTTGACTATCCCGGAAGGAGATGCATTCTAGTATATCCGAGGTAACGTTTCGAGTGAGATCTGTGTGAAAAGGAGTTATCACCAATTGATATCTTTCACCCAGTTCCACTTCATTTAGTTTCACTATCTCCGGGGGAACATCTATCCTAGTCACCTGAGTGGAGACAGAGTATTCTTCTGGTATAAACTCCGGGTAGATAGTGCGCCAATCAAAGAAGAAGCCCCCGGGGTGCTCAATGGATGGAATCGTTGAAGCAATGCTCTCAGTGGAGCCATAAGGCGTCTTGGGGTAAGAGCCCACCGTCTCGTACACCCTCTCCTTTAGCTGCATAGCGGAGGCGTCCATGGTGAGAAAAGCCTTTAACTGGATCTTATCCCGGACTCTGGGCTTAATATCATCAAGCAAAGTTGTGATATTCATCTGAACAATATCTATCTCATGATGATGCTCCACAAAATAGTCCACTTTCTCCTGAAAACTCATATTATCCCTATTCTCCGGCACTACATGGATAAGGTCAGAACTCCCTCGGGCTAGCTCCTTGGAGGCTATGTTACTGATAAATGAACCGCCGGGGATGTTAACATAAAAAGTATCACCAAAGTTGAACCCGTACTTCTCACCGTCAAAGGTGCTAATATAAATAAGGCTAAGACCAGTGCTCATGATTATCTTCCTTAGTCCCTTTCTGGGTACAAGGTAGGTCTTGGGCTTACTCATGGTACCACTGGTCATGGTCTTAAAATAATCATTCAAAGGATACATGAAATCCCCCTCACAGGGGTCCACAAAAAACGGGTGATAAAACCCGTATCCCGTAAGGGGGATATCATCTATTGACGTCCCCGATGCCACTCCCAGTTCCTTACCGATATTACAGTTCTTTAGCTTGCTAAGTTTCTTCGCTAGGTTTCTCTCCATTGTCTCAGCAATATGTTTCTCGCCGAGGAAAGACGTAGCCTTATACTGGACTAAGGGCTGGATCAACTTGAGGAATGTTTTTTTCACACACATCACATTCAGTAATAATTAGTATTCTTCAATAACATAGAATAATATAATTTTTACTAGATATTAGATATAAAAATCTAGGCTAGTTTATCGCCTGCTCCGTCCCCACCGCTGCCCTGATATATCTCTACTACATTGCAGGCTACGCCGCTCCGCCCCGGGTAAGGTTTCTCTCTATCAACTGCTATCTTATGGGCTTTCTCATATATGGGGCCATCAGTATGGTTCTCTGCAACGCACTTAATCTGATAACTACCATTCTCTCCGTAGCACACAAAACTAACGCGACCATTATCCTGTATGTTTTGAAGGGTCTTCCTGAGGTAATTATTAACGACACACAGGGTCTCATCGTCCTCCCACCACCACATCCCCACATATATTACATTAGGAACGCCCTCAGTGTTTACTGTAGCCATGGGGATAACCCTCTGTGATGTGAATGCTTCTTTGATCTTCTTTGATACTTTAACCAATTTAACCATAGATGGAGAAAGGTGACGAAATATAATTCTATGGATGAGGTTAACAATAATAACCTCTAGAACATTTCTCACCTATGACACGGTATCACCAAGAAATCCATCAAGGCTCAATAATAATTGATACCCACTGCGACACTCTGAAATGTATGTTTCACGAGTTCACCAACTCCAAGGATAGCATGTGGGAGTACAGGGGAGACGTAGGCATGGGAACCAAATCCAGCTTAGGTCACCTCGATTTACCACGATTAAGGGAGGGGGGAACAACCTGTCAAGTTTTCGCCATCAGCAGCGAGAGAAACAGAACCCCAGCCTACCCACTTCGCACCGCCATGTTGATGATAGATCGATTCTACAGGGAATGCGACTTCATACCAGTACTGGTACCTGCAACATCCCACAAAGATATCAAAAAAGCAAAGAAGAAAGGGAAAACGGCTGGAATACTCAGCATAGAGGGCGCCGACGTAATCGAAGGCAAATTAGAGATGCTTGAGGTATTCCATAGATTGGGTGTAAGGATGGTTGGACTCGTTCATAGTCTACGTAATCAGCTCGCTGACGGCGTCACAGATCGCAGAACCGGGGGAGGACTCAGCGAACTAGGGATCCAGGCCATAGAGGAATTGGACAGGCTAGGGATGATCATCGATGTTAGCCATGTTAACGACGAGGGATTCTGGGATATAATTGAACAAACAAGTAATCCGGTTATCGCCAGCCATAGTAACGCTCGAGCAATATGTAATCATCCTAGAAATATGACGGATGAAATGATCATGGCGCTAGCAGAGAACGATGGTGTTTTGGGGATGAATTTTGCGCCACAATTCGTCCACCCAGTCGAGGCAACCCTAGAAGGAGTAGTTGACCACATCGATCACATAGTGAATCTAGTTGGACCAGACCATGTAGGACTGGGAAGCGACTTCGATGGAATACCCAGTACCCCCAAGGGATTGGAGGATGCTTCTAAGATACCTGATATAACCCGTGAACTAGTGAAGAGAGAATACTGTGAGGAAGATATACGAAAGATACTAGGCGGTAATCATCTGAGATTGATTAAAGAAGTAGTGGGCTAGCGTCTATCCACCTCAATTACTCCCTCTTTTAATACTAGCTTGATAACTGACTTATTCTCGAGTATCGAGAGATCATTCAGAGGATTCTTCTCCACCACTAGTACATCAGCCATCTTTCCAGCCTCCAAGGTACCAGTAATATCCTCCACTGCACAAGCCTCGGCAGCGGTTTTTGTAGCCGCAACAAGGACCTCCATGGGAGTCATTCCGATGTTTTTCTCCATTAACTTCAATTCCATGGCGTTGTTGCCTATCTTCAACAAAGGAGCAGTACTGAAGTCAGTGCCCATTGCAATCTTAACTCCAGCGTCGTATGCTTTACGATAGTTCCCTAGACTCTCCTTGTGAGCCTCTTTCCCCTTGGCTATAGCCCATGGTACTACGCCGTACTCTTCGCCATGGGTGATGATCTGGTGACTTATACTGAAAGTAGGCAAGAGTATAGCGTCCTTAGACAGCATCTGCTCCCTGCACTCATCATCAGCAAAGGTACCATGCTCAATAGTCTTAAAATCAGCCTCCAGAGCATTCAAGATACCCTGAACTCCATGCGCATGAGCCGCACAATAGGTCAAGGCATTCTTCGCCTCCTGACTGATGGCCTTAAGCTCCTCGATGGTATATTGTGTCGCTTTTGGCGGATCCTTCTGACTCATAACACCACCTGAAACACTTACTTTAAGGAAATCACTTCCCTTCCGTAAGGTCCAACGAGCTGCTTTAATACATTCATCAACACCATCAGCGATAGTGGGTTCAAGCATCTTAGCGTATTCAATATCAAAATAATGTGGATCGCCATGACCAAATGTCTGGCTCAAAGCATGACCAGCTGCCTTAATCCGTGGACCCCTAATGGTTCCCTCAGCTACTCCCTTCTTCAAATCCAATGCCTGAGCCCCATGCATGCACCTCATGGTAGTGAACCCGGCTTCCAATGCATCAACCGCGTCCTCCGCTGCACGAAGTAACCTGAGTCCCTGTGTAGGTAGTATTCGTTCGGCAAAACTATGACTCCTGCTACCATTGAAGTGAACATGGGCATCTATTAACCCGGGCATCACTGTCTTTCCTTTTACGTCGATAACTGTCGCTTCGTCTGGTATACTATGTTCTTGCCCTGATCCAGCGAACTTGATTTTTTTATCCTCGATCACTATTAGGGAGTCTTCGACTGGTTCTTCGCCTGATCCATCAATCAATAAGCCCCCGACAATCGCCTTCAAATCACTCATAACAATGGCACATCGCTCATACAGTATAAATACTCACTTATTAAACAAGTAAAATATGAAAGGAAATAATAATAAAAAATAGGATTAACGGAGTTTGGCCATACTCTTTTCTAGATAAGCCAAGTCAAGTCTTTCAAGAGTCTCCTTCTTCGGGATACCTCGCTCATCCCATCCAAGGGTATCAAAATACGCCTGTAGGTTCGTGTCCACAAGCTCACGATCAGTGGTCTTTCCCTTGTATGGTCCGTTGGGCAGTGGTTCATAGAACCTTGGCGGGTTATCATCATCCTCTACTGGTTCCCAGGTCACATCAGGTCCACCCATTAACAGGAATGCCTTCTGAAGAGTCACTATCCTTGGACCGGTTATGCTCCTCCAGTTATCCAAGGTAATATCGAATCCTGTGATGGCTTTAGCGAAGTCGAACACTAGACTCTGGGGTACACCATAGTATGTGAAGTTACAGAACACCGCACTATCGGTGAAGACTGCGGCGCTCATGTCATTGTAGCCATCAACTGCTACAGACGTGTGATCGCCTCCCTGTACGCTGGCAGCATAGCTGATATCATGGGTATAGTCAGCATCACTACGTGTGCCATGGGCACCGATCTCGATGCCCTTCACATGTACAGCGTACTTGAGAAGTTCCTCAGGTTTCTTGCCCTTCATCTGAGCAATC
>WJJC01000144.1 GCA_014729945.1 Candidatus Bathyarchaeota archaeon | reverse complement strand
ATTTAACACCCAGCCCTAGAA
This sequence comes from Candidatus Bathyarchaeota archaeon, assembly GCA_014729945.1. Next base: position 4,341 of record WJJC01000144.1, on the reverse strand, counting down.
TACATAGATAAACCAACATAATTTTTTCCACAGTCAAAGTCTATAACCCACAACATTTTTCCATCCACAGACTCCATAACCTTGTACAATATTGAAGAATTATTTTGAGACCAACAAGCGGCGATGGAATGAGCTGGTGGATATACACGCAGCCTCAAAGGAATATGATCTTGACGGGTTCCTTGCTGGAGAGAACAGTCTACACAGTATAGAACTGGAGAAACTGGGGGATGTATCAGGTAAGAGTCTTCTTCATCTACAGTGTCACTTCGGCTTGGATACCATAAGCTGGTCGCGGCTCGGGGCAAAAGCAACAGGTGTAGACTTCAGTGAAACAGCTATCGAGTTAGCTAGAAAAATCGCAAAGAAAACCGGTGCGGATGCAGAGTTTGTATGTAGTAACATATATAATCTACCTAAAGTCCATGAGGGGAAATACGATATCGTGTTCACAAGTTACGGGGTGCTTTGTTGGCTCAACGATATGGATGAATGGGCAAAAGTGATTAATCATTACCTTATCCCCGGAGGAGTGTTTCTTCTTGTGGAGTCCCATCCATTCATGTGGGTATTCGATGACGCATCCGAAGAACTCAGGGTTAAATACAGTTACTGGCACAGAGATAAGCCTCTCAGCTGGGAAGAGGAGGGAAGTTACGCTGATGAAAACGCCAAGCTAACCAATAAAAAAAGCTACGAGTGGCAGCATACAGTTAGTGACGTATTGAATGCACTCATCAAGGCGGGTTTAACCATAGATGAAGTCAGTGAATACCCTGAACTAGTCTGGGCTAGCACCCCGGCTAGCAAACGAGTGGACGGGGAGTGGTTCAGGATACCTGGTGATCCGTTACCCCAGTGCTGGAGCGTCTATGCCTCCAAGAGGCAAGTCTAGAGTCTCCTTTCTCATACCGAAGCTAATACAGCTCAGACTCTTCTCCACACCCTCAATGTACCGTAATCTATTGTTGATGAAGTCACCTATCTGTTGAACATCCTTTGTCTTCATTTTCACCAGTATATCCCAATCTCCAGCCACTATGTGGACCTCCTGTACCCGTGGATCTTCAGCGATCTCCTCAGCTATATGCCCGAGATCCAGAACATTGCCCTTAGAGTCCTTGAAGGTCACTGTGATTAAGAGGAAACAGGTAGTTGGGAACCCCAGCTTGGTGGCATCCAATATTGGCTTGTATCCCTTGATCACTCCGCTCTCCTCCATCTTCTTCACCCGGTTATAGACAGTTGTAGCGGGCATATTCAGCTCATCGGCGATGGCTTTGTAGGATTTCGTCATGTCTTCCTGTAGTTTTTGGAGTATAATGATATCTTTCTCATCAACTGACATTGTTGAACCATATTCAATATACTAATATATAAAAATGAATAGAAAACCACTAGAGTACATTATGGAGATAGTAAGTGCGAATTTATTCAATAAAAGTTTACGAGTCGGTTAATAATAGAGAGATTCAATAAATCATGATTGAGCATCCTAGTAACTGTAAAAAGTCATGATAGCTAACATTAGAACATGAACCAATTCCCAGTCCTACTAACGTTTGACCTCGACGGCGAGACAGCCTTTGAGGAGATACACCCCGGTTTAGCATACTATGTGACACAGGGTGGATACGGTCCTCGTAAAGGAGTCTATAGAATCATGGACCTCCTAGATGAATACGAGGTGAAGGCAACTTTTTGCGTCGTGGGGTTGACAGCTGAACGCTACCCCGATGCTGTTGAAGAGATCATCAGCAGAGGCCATGAGATAGCCTGCCATGGCTACACGCATCGAGGATATAATGCTCTGGCCCCCGAGACCGAGAAAAAGGGTATGATTAAGAGCCGAGAAATTCTTGAGGATTTCACAGGGGAAAAGATTGTTGGTCACCGTACTCCACGTTGGAGACCATCAGAACATACTCACGGATTTCTTGACGAGTTAGGCTTCAAGTGGAATAGTGACTATATGGGAGCAGAGGCGTGTTTCTATAATGAGATAGCCGGCAAGGAATCCGAACTACTGGAGATCCCTGTTGCCTATAACCTTGATGACTGGACCTTCTACTATGACTGGGGAGCAACCGTGGAGGAGACTGTTGATGTCTGGAAAATCGAGTTTGACGCAAGGTATAAGGATAGAAGCTTATTCTGCTTGACTAATCACCCTCAAGTGACGGGGAGACCGTCCAGACTCCTCTGCCTAGAGGGTATAATTGAATACATCTCCAAGTATCCGGATATAGAGTTCATGAAGGCCACAGACTATGTTAGGAAGTACTGGGGTTAAGCAAGGTAAATTTCGCAACGATTCCCTGTATCATTATAATATTTCCTAAAAATTGCACCACTGAACTCATCAAGGTGTTCTTTTTCGACTAGGTTAACAGTGCATCCACCGAAGCCGGCGCCAGTCAACCGTGCACCAATAACAATCCCCATATCCTTTGCGTATCTCACTAATAGATCCAGTTCCATTGAAGAGACCTCATAATCATGTCTCAAGCTCTCATGGCTATCATACATTAACTCCCCGAAGCCAGGCATGTCGCCTTTATCAAGCAACCTAATAGATTCCTTGACTCTCTTGTTTTCGGTTACCACATGGCGTGCCCGTCTAGCGATTAAAGATAATAGAAGCCGCCATTGATCAGAAAGTATTTCCTCTGTCACATCCCTGAGAGCTTTAACTTCCGGGTAATGATTCTGTATGATCTTGACGGCTTCCTGGCACTGGTTGTATCTAATATTGTAGGCAGAGGAAGAGAGGGATCGATCCACCATGCTGTTTACTATCACCACCCTGTATTCATCGTTAAGAGAGTAGTAACTGTGCTCGTTGGTCCGGCAATCTATAAAAAGGGCCTCACCGTACTGGCCGAGGCTGCTGACGAATTGATCCATGATACCTGACTGTACACCCACGAACTTGTTCTCGCATTCCTTACCTACGTACGCCATCTCAACGGGGCTGATACCAAGATCAAATAAGTCATCGAGGCAGCGTACGAAGGCGATCTCCAGCGCCGCTGAGCTGCTGAGACCAACGCCTATGGGAACATCACCCGTAATACATGCATTCACTCCACCGAGGGAGAAGCCCCGGCTCCGGAGGACTTGTATAACACCCAAAACATAGTTAGCCCAATGATGATTTTCATCGAAGCTGAAGCGGTTAAGATCATAGCTTGCATACTCGTCAAAATCTAGAGACTTTAGATTAATACGGTTATCATTCCGCTTATTTGCCGAGATTCTAATACTCCGTTTTATTGGCGTGGGTAAGACATATCCATCATTGTAATCCGTGTGTTCACCAATTAGATTAACCCGCCCTGGAGCAACATAGACGCCCACAGGTTCAATGCCATATATTAGAACATGTTGCTGAATTAATCCCGACAACAGCCCACACCATTAAGATTTGAACACCCAATGAGTATAAAACCATGCATATCTATGAAATACCCCATGAAACCACCCCTTGCACCAGAGACATTTAGTCTATTCGGAGAACCTCTCTGTAAGAGCCCTATCAGGCTCTGGCTACCCACAGATGAGGAAAAATATGATCAAAAACTACGAGAACTGGAGAACAATTACAGCAGAGCTTTCTTTGACTACGAGAAGGATCAGGATAACCCGGATAAATTGCTCTGGTTAGGTAGAAGAGCGGGTGTTCTGGGTAACTTCATGGAGGCAGTAGCCCATTATAGCAGGGGAATAGAGAAGTGGCCACTTGATCCCCGCTTCTACAGGTTCAGGGGACACCGCTTCGCTATCCTCAGACGACTGGAATTAGCTGTAAGGGATTTTGAGACAGCTGCTGAGTTGATCAAGGATCGTCCTGATGAGCCCGAGTTGTACGCGAGTGGGGGGAAGAGCGAGGGCAAGATGGGTGTGACAAGCTTCAACTGGAATGTCTACTATCATCAAGGGTTCACATATTATGCAGCTGGCTTGTATGAGGAGGCTGTTGAAGCCTACTGTAACTGCATGGAGGTTGCGGATAATATGGAGAGTCGGATAGCAACCAGTCACTGGCTATATATGCCGTTAATCCGACTCGACAGAGGGAGTGAGGCTGAGAAACTTTTGGAAATAGTCGAGCCGGATATGGATTTAATTGAGGTAGATGACTATCATGAGACTCTCCTCATGTACAAGGGATACACCACCCCAGAGGAACTGCTTGATAAGGCACGAAGAGAAGGCCCCATAAGGTTCATGACACGGGCACAGGCAGTGGGAAACCTGTACATGGCGCGAGACGAGCCCATAAAAGCCGTTGAGGTTTATAGGGAGATAATACGGGAAGGAAACTGGACCGGGGGAGTT
>WJJC01000143.1 GCA_014729945.1 Candidatus Bathyarchaeota archaeon | reverse complement strand
TCTCTTTGGATTCCCCTGTTGTGGTTGCGTTAAAAGATATACTGGGAACAGAGCCCATTGGTGCTCCATACTATACTGAGGCGGTAAGCTATAGCGAAGCAGGTATACCCACGGTTATATGTGGTCCGGGGAGCATAGATCAAGCTCATACACCTGATGAGTTCATTAGTCTAAAGCAAATTGATCTTGGTGTTGAGACCTATAAGGAGCTAATTAAACGAGTCTGTCTTTAATCCTATTTTTCTTTGTATATTATATCGTGTATACTGGTGTTAACATATTTGTGTTTGATTTTAATAATAGTTATTTTATCAATTTGAGTGTAACTATATGTGTAGACGAATCCACAATAATAACTTATATAAAGGAAATAAGTAGAAAGAATATCAGGCGCATTAAATGAGTGATGTAGAATTCGACTTAAAACCAGTAGAGAAAAAACCATCAAGGAAATATAGAAAAGGCAGCAAATATGACCCCATAATCGATTCATTCCTAGAAAATGAACACGAATTAGTCAAAGTTGAAGTTCCTGATAAAGAAGCCAACTATCTTAGAACACAGTTGAAGAAAAGAATTGATGCAAGAGACCTTCAAGACGAAGTTGAAGTATCAGTTGTTAACAACGTTGCCTATCTAGAAAAAAAGTAGACTAAAAATCTATTTTCTCTATTATTTTTATGATTTATTAAAAAGCTATTATTGGTTATTATATCTCAACAATGGGACAGTTGAGCCTATCAGTTACCTCATCAGCTTCAGATGATTCTATTTTTAATGTGTATAGATATTTCTCGGTTCTCAATTTTAGCTTTATATTATCTTTATTTCTCTTAATCCTACACTCATTAGCTTTTTCAGATAATTCAATGAATTTTTCTTTATCCTTAATCTCTACTGGCATCGTTTTTCACGTGTCCACATACAAAAAGTAAGGTTGGTTTTAATGGTTTCGCTTAGAAATTAAAAAAATGATGTTAACTAGACTATACTTTGAACTCATCTTCCCTATCCGGCGCTACACCATTAAGGTCAAGCTCATCACGGATATACTCAGCGAGGTAATCACAGGATTCCTCCTCCCCGTGGACAACGTAGATATCTGGTTGTCCCTTCAATCCCTTAAGGAATTGTTGAAGAGGTGTCTTACCACTGTGACTGCTAAAGTCAAAGTGTTTCACCTTTGCAGCAACTTTTCTATCCCTGTCCTTAATGGGGAACATCCCTGTATCAAGAAGTCTGGCTCCATTTGTTCCAGGCACTTGGAAGCTGACAATGAATATACTGTTCTGGGGGTTTAACGCAACTTTTTCCATGTAGAACATGACAGTTCCTCCCTGTAGCATACCACTGGGTGCCACTATAACGTCTGCTTTTCTTACCGCTTGTCTGCGATCTCTCCATCCTCTTATCTCGTGGACGTTTTTAACCGCTCTTGCATATGTTTTGGGTGTTTTCACTGCTCCTGGGTGCTCCAGCATTACATTGTTTACTGCTCTGGCCATCCCATCTAGTAGGGTATATCCATCGAACTTGTGGGCGTGAAGAACGCTTAAAACCTCGTGGCTTCTTCCAACTGCGAATGCAGGTACCAGAACTTTTCCCCCCTGATTTACAGTGGCTTTAACCTCGTTTACGAAGTCATTTTCCAACTGTTTTCTATCTGGGTGCTCATGCAGTGCATAAGTTGACTCTACTATGACGGCATCGTATTTTTTACGGGGAACCTTGGCGGCGCTACATAGTCTTGTGTTCACCGTGTTGAAGTCACTGGTGTAGAGAATCTTCTTTCCATTAACCTCCATATCTACCATCGCGCTACCTGGGATATGCCCAGCATCAAGTAGCCTGAAATTAAAATCTTTCAACTTAACATTCTGACCATAATTCAGATCGTTTCTCTGCTGCATCATCTTCTCCATTTCGAGATATTCGAATGGAAGATAGTAGCTGTTGAGCTTGATCATGTCCTTGATTAATATCTTGATGAGTTCACTGGTGGTTCTAGTAGCGAAGTAGGGTTTTTTTTCACTGAGATAAAACAGTGGCACACCGCCGCTATGATCGAGGTGTGCGTGACCAATCACTATACCGTCCACGTCTTTAGCTCTAATATGTCCGGGAAACTCTGGTGGAGTCCCAGGCTTTACTCCATATTCTAGGAGTAAATTTCCTTCATTACTGTTGATGAGAATAGCATTACCACCTACCTGGTGGGTGCCTCCCATGAACTTTATTTTTACCATTGTATTCTTTAACCTAGTCGAAAAACCATGTATGCCCCTGCTTGGGGCGGTTTTTCCATCCTTTCCTCGGTGACCAACCCGCGCTGAATCTCCTAAGGGGACTGAGCACTATGCTACATGCCCTTTTTTATATGTTACCTATATATAATCAAAATAGTTCCTTTATTTTATTATCAATCCAAGTATTTGATCCGATAGACCTGTTTGATCCAGTTCCTCTATTTTTATACTTGGATATTTTTCACCCAATTTTCCGACTAGTTCTCTCTCCATTTCATTATCTCTGAATATTATGACTGTGTTTTTTATAGGATATTTTTCTAGGTATTCTATAATATTGTTAACTGTATGCTGAATGGTCTCCTGATCTAGGGGCTCAGCTATCTGGTATTGGCTGGCAGGGTAAGTCTCTGCGAGGTACTCAGGTATCAAACCATAGGGCGCAGCTATGAAGCAATATTGTATTTCTTTTTTTCCTTGGGCTAGTTTTTCCTTTAACTTCCTGAACTCTCGGCTCCTGCTGTATGGTTTACGCTGAGGGGCTGATATTAGTATTCGTGTGTCTATGTTTTCAGGGCTCTGATAGTTATTCACCAGTCTATTCTGATATCTTATAACCTCGGGTTTGGCTAGACTGTGATAATCATAGTAAAATACTCCTTTGCCTTTGAAGCCTGGGGAACCCGCCTCCAAGTGTTTGCTGTACTTTGAAAGAGTTTTGAGGGCCGAAGTCATCTGCGCATGTCCTTTAGCACGTGTCTCTACTAAGTCCCATAGACTGCCTTCGGATATGGCTTGCTTTACAGTCTCCATCTCTGACATGGTGACGTGCATATTATGCTGGGCTATGACTCGCTGTCTCTCGCCTCTAGGCAGATCTCTTATGTCTTCTGGGCTCTGGTTTCTACATACTGGGCAACTGCATGGTAGATACTGTAGATCCTTGAAGAGGTATGTTCCCCGAGTTGTTAGATAGCGTTCATCTTTAGCGAATAAAGCATAGGCAGCAGAGTCAAATAGATCATACCCCATCGCTACACTCATAGCCAGTATATTGGGGTGCCCTGCTCCGAAGAGATGTATAGGGCGCTCAACCGGTGCATTGAGTTTGGCTGTCATCGCCATGTCAACGAGCACTGGGTACATGTATCTCTCCATAACCTCAGTTGGACTCCCAAGGGCATGAATATCAAAAGGCATCTTACCAATCCTCGTGGCTGACTCAGCGACCAGACCCAAGTGTCTTCCACCTTGTATGGGTCCCACCCAAAGATTTGGCGTGTCCTCAATCAAGGGCAATGCTTCCTCTGCCCTTCTAAGAGTCTCTTTTACAGTGAACTCCACTTTTTCCCTTGGGACATCCCAGCCCGTTGGGATATCAAGGATTACGCTTATGTCACTGCCTATTTGTTTCTGCCAATTTATAATTTCATCCTGCGTTACTTCAACCTCACCATATACCAGTATCTGATACGCACCGCTATCTGTCATAACCACTCCATCATAGTCAAGGAGTTTATGCAACTCAAGGTTAGGAACATCCTTGAAATGGTTTCTAATGATATAGCTATTTGTTATGAGTATCTCGCATCCAAAATCCTGTCTGAGCTTTTTAGCGGGAATGGTCTCAATTAGAGGATTGACTACCGGCATAAATGCTGGCGTCTCAATTGTCTTTCCTTTAACTGTTAATCTCCCGATCCTACCTAATAGATCTCTATCTCTAAGCTCAAACGACATGGGGCATCAAATATGGTACGCTGTATATAATATAGTCTAAAAAATAATATAGTTTAATTGTAAACTATTTTTACATTTACGGCCTTAGGACCTTTTTCGGTTTCTTCGATCTCAAATTCAACTACGTCTCCTTTATCAAGATCGTAACAGTTTCTTACATCTCGGCTGTGACAGAATACATCTTTTTTATTTTTTTTCGTCTTAATAAAACCAAATCCATGATCGTATAACCATTTCTTTATTACGCCTTTCAGTTTTTTCACCTCTATTCTATATTTCGACATTTACTTATCTTGCGACTAAGTTATTGCTATATCAAATTTCTTTGTTATAAACATTGAGTTTTTCTTATCTATTGATTAAAATAATTGTAATGTACGATACAATAATGGTGTTATAGGGAAATGTTCAACTCGTTAACGATACCCTTGTACCTGTTCCTTATAGTTACCTCTGTAACTCCAGCAGCATAAGCTATATCCTTTTGAGTAAATTTCTGGTCCTCCTGAATACATGCGATATAAAGTGCAGCTGCAGCTAATCCATTGGGATCTTTTCCAGCTGTGATCTTCTCTTCCTCGGCTGTTCTAAGAAGCTCAGATGCTCTCTGCTGTATGTTCTGTGGGATATTCGCTTTCGATGCAATCTTTGGTATCCTATTCCTAGCATTAGGTCTAGGTACGCTCAGGTTCAACTCGTTGTACAGTAGACGATAGGTTCTCGCTACCTCCATTTTATCCCCAGAAATGTGTTCAGCTACCTCTTTCAGGGTTCGCTGGGTTTTTGTCATTCTGCACGCAGCGTATAGGCTAGCAGCCATTACATTCTCTATGCTTCTACCTTTCACCAGTTCTTTTTGTAGCGCTTTTCTGTAGAAGAGGGCTGCTTGTTCCTGTACGTTTCTACGTATTTTAAGTTGGCTTACTAGTCTTGCGAGTATGCTCATGGCTTTGTTAAGGTTTCTCTGATTTGTGCTTCCAGAGACCCTTCTTTGCCATTTTGATATCCTTAGAAGCTGCCACTTACGCTCCGTGGAAACTTTCCCTTTTGTGTCTCTATAGATGTTACCGATTGTTGTGTGTAGTCCTTTGTCTGACACTGCTAAAGAGGTGGGTAAACCTACTCTGCTCCTTTTAGCTTTCTCCTGAATGTTAAATGCTCTCCACTCTGGTTTCCTGTCAAGGAAAGTATCCCCCAGTACATATCCGCATCTGGAGCATACCCTTTCACCTATCTTGTTGTCTATTACTAAGTGATCTGAGCCACATTCAGGGCATCTTGTATCTTTTTCTTCATGCCCATTTAGGGATGTTGACATTTTAGTTACTTCTATCTCCTTCTTCTACTGTATCTTTTATCTTGTCCGGTAACGATCCTGTTCAGGTAGAGTCTCCTGTTTTTACGTCTTGGACCTGGTGATGAACGGTCCACGGTTTTCTCTACCTGTGGTGTCTGTGATCTAACCTTACCGGCTTTAGTAAGTGAGCCGTGTGTTGGTATCTTAGTTCACCTCCAATTCAGTCTCTTTTTCTTTTTTGATCTCTTTCTCGATCTCGCAAAGGTTGATGAAGTCTTCAAGAAGTACGGTTTTCCATTTCATTGTTGCGTGGAATGTTGCGTCATCGCTGAGTCTACGTATATCACATGAATAGGTTCTGCCTTTTTTACCTTGGCAGTCTTCTCTTGTCTCTGGGGCTTTACCGCATTTTATTACGCATAAATCCCGAGTTTTTTTCTGTATGGCTGATAGTATCTCAATCATACTGAAGCTGTGCTTCATTTTTGGTGTGATAACATTTAGGTTCTCATGTTCAGCCACTATATCATGTGCTGAATTAGTTATCCTCTTAGACAGTATCACAGCTTCACTATATTTTTCTTCATCAAGCTCTTCTATTGTTGCTCTTACAGTGTCGACATACGCCGGGGCTGCGTTGTTATGCTCATCAACCATTGCACGGATTAGTTTTTTCCCGTTCTCGTTGTAAATCACGTAATCTATTGAGCCGATCTCCTCATTCCTACTAGGTTCATTTGTGGCTCCAAGGCATTTCATGAGCTCAACTGTGGGGCTCATCCATTCGGAATTATATTCTATCTGCATTTTTTAATAAATACTCCGGTTAGAATGTATACGGCTGGAGTATACCAACCAACCCTTATATATGTTGGGTAAATATTCGAGAAAACGATTTCTTTGTAAAAAAGACAGAAAAAGGTATTATTTTTCTATAATTTTTCAAAGAATTATTCTATATGTTGAAAAAAAGTTATGATGTTTCTTGGATGAACCTATTATAGATGTCTTCGACTCTTTTGGCTGCTGGACCTGTTCCCTCTATTACACCCGTCTCGTTGACCCTGATCTTGTTCATAATTACAAGCACTCCCGCCTCCGGGAAATACTGGACCATATTCGGGAACACTCTCTCAAGTCGCTCCTTTAATCCTTCAAGATTAAATGGAGTGTCAGTGGCCATGATCTTTTTTAATGTATTTCCAGTTAGGAATAGTCTGTGGTATAGTTTACCTTGGGAACCTTTCACATCCCCAAGGGCGACACTCATACTCTGAGAGTCAAAACCCAGAAGATTTCCCTCATATGTTTTATCAGACGTATCTTCAACTACCACTGGTTTTCCGACGAGCTGTCCTAGCTCTTCAAAGAATTTTCTACCTGTTACGGCCGCCAATCTTATTTCCTCTGCTCTACTATCACGCTATCCCAGTATAAAAATCAGAAACTTTTTATCGGCTTTTTTCCCTAAATTTCTTGAATGTTATCATGCTGGGGTCGGTGTTTTCTCTCTGTTTTAGGTGTTGGATGATGGTTAATGCTTCCTGTGTCGAATCACTCCTGGCTAACACTTTGGCTCCGTAGACGGGTATTTTTGCTCCGCAGTGGGGGCAGGTTTTTGTACGGTTAACAGTGTTAGCCATAATTATTTTTCCACATGTTGGGCAGTTTATTATAATGTACATGTCTTATTCACCAGTACCCGTAGGGTCTCAGGGTAAGTGATCCAGTCGATTGGCTCATAGTTTGTAGTTTTATTGCCCCTTATAGTATCTATGATGTCCTTCACCGTCTTGGATGGGTCCTTGAATGTTGTATCTACTTCATGAAGTTTATCCCGGGGAAAAATGGATTCAGCCTCTTTCGCTATTATGCCCATAATCTCTGCCTCAAGGTTTTCTCTGACCTTTTTCTCGTTATATCCCCTTTTCTGGAGCGTTTCTTGTAGTATCCATGGAGCTTTTCTGAGGATTATTAAAAGATTGACTTGTTTGGGATCCAACAGTTCATGGCCGTAATGTCCGTCTATTATTACATGTTGTTCCGTTTTCTCTATTTTTTTAGATAAAGATTCACTAAGAGCATCCATGTCCACTATTTTAGTGTCTCTATCAAGATCCTCTTCAGTTATTAGATCGTTTTCTTTGGCGTAAACTGATAATTCTATGTGCTCTGCACCCAACTCATTAGCCAGTGTCCTTGATACTGTGGTTTTACCCGTACCCGGAGTGCCAGTCAGGATGTAGATGGAAGATATTTTCTTTATTCCTCTTTTTTCTCGTTATCCTTGATTTTTATGAGATCACCTAATGTTCTGGGCCCCATAGGTCGGCTAAGGACCGTTCCAGTTCCTGTTTCAGCTTTCTCAAGGATGTTGATTTTAAGCTCTCTCTGTACCTTCCTCACAAGATCAAGGGGTGGGTTCATATCTTCCTTCTCCATTTTCTTTACCACGGATTCCTTTTCTCTTATCTTTCTGGCGAAATCCTCTACTGTTAATCCCTTTTTCTGTCGCGCCTTCTTGATGGTCATACCATAGTCATCGATTAGTTCAAGTGATTCTGCTGCCTCTATGTCGCTTCTTCTACGGCGCTTGGGTTGTGCTGACCTTCTGCGTGTTTTTGTTTTTCGTACTTTCGGTCTTCTTGGATCCCATTCCTGGTCACTGAATTTGGAGCATTGTGCACATACAGTTAGCTTCCCGCCCTCGATAATCCTATAGTTTGGTTGTCCTCGTATTTCTCGTCCACATACCTCGCAACGCATGTATAAGCCTCATACAAGTAACAGGCATCGTCTTATAAATCATCAACGTATAGCCTTGCTGATGAACGAGGACATAGAACGCATCAGAGCTATAGCAAATTATCAATTCGGTAAAAAGGCAGGTAAGGTACTGTTTCCTGATTATACAAGGATCGAGTATAGTAAGAACACCAATCGTCCAAGACACATATACCTTGGAGATATTATGATAGCAAACTTCAGAGCAACGGATGCCCTGTTTACTTTAACCATCGCCGGCGCAAAGCGTTTGAACAATCTTGAAGGTTTAACTGGTTACGTTGTAGTAATT
>WJJC01000019.1 GCA_014729945.1 Candidatus Bathyarchaeota archaeon | reverse complement strand
CCAGTCTCAAGGAGATAATGAAAGACTGTCTCCTGGCTAGGCGCCCTTTTCAGCATCATGAGTGCATCAGTTCTCTTTCTTAGCTCTCCCAATCTTTTCTCTGACAAATCTATATCAACCATTTATTTTGGAACTCTAGTGTATAAGTCTTAGCCGTATCTCTACCCATATAAGGCAAGTATTGTATTTCTCTATGGAATAGTCATGGATGAATCGCCTATAATCAAACTAACACCCGCCATTGAGGATCACGCAGCTTTACTAGCCTTGAACAGTCAGAGAGCCTATGAGAAGGCATCTGAATTATATGAAAAAGAGTTTTGGGGTCCACGGGGATACAAGTCAGCAAAAGATCATTTGTACTATATTGAGAAGCTTGATACTTTCAGCATATTATACGATGAAGTCATTGTGGGTGGCTTGATTATTTCTGATAACGGCTTTGATGTGAAAGAGATTGTACGTGTATTCGTTGACCCGGATTTCTGGGGGAACGGGATAGGATCAGCGGCATTAAAAATAGCGATGGACAATATTAATGCGAAGGCTTGGACCTGTGGCACCATAGATTGGAACCAGATGAACCAGAATTTTCTAGAAAAAAACGGATTCAAACGGATTGGTCAGATTAAGGGAGATGAATCCAGGATATGGTACCAGAATAAAGTAGAAGAACTAGAATTGCCCTCAATAGAAGAGCTATCCACTGATATGAATCGCATCGTAGTCGAGGGAACAATAGTGGAAAAAGCTGTACCTAGACAGGTTAGGAGTAAAAGAAGGTGGCAGACCTTGACCGTCACAGAGGCTACCCTCAAAGATAATACAGATGACATTGTATTGGTTCTCTGGAATGAGCAGATAAAACAATGCGTCGTCGATGACCGTGTACGTATAGAAGGTGGATACATGAAGAAATACCGGGGGTTACGCCAGCTCAACGTTGGTAAAGTCGGTAAACTAATTACTCTTGATTAGACTTGTAGAGTCTCATTAATATATCATATGTAGTTAGATTTGATACATACCCATCATTGGTGTTATCAACCAAACCGTCTTTATTTAACTCGGCTAGCCTAGCGCGGACAGTGCTACCATTCTCACCTAGTCCCCGGGAGATATCTATGGGTCTCATAGGCTGGTCTTTGAATGTAAGATATACGAGAATCTTGAAGGCAGATGTGGAGGGGTCTATTTCAGCCAGCTTGGACTCCAAAGTTATTCCTCATAATATACTTCTAGCAAAGCTAAGAGTATTGGGCCTAACTTATACTTGTATACCCCCCTACTAACTCTGTCCACCAATTTCTTCTTGTTAAGCTGAAACAAAGCTATATTTACTGCGTTAACAGTGAGGCCGAGTTTCTCTGAAATATCTTGAGATGTCATCGGCTCGCCGCTCTCAACGAGGGTAAGCAATACTTCTCGTTGACTATCGGCTCTCTTGAGGTCCTCAATCTCTTCGGCGCTCATTTCTCACGTCTCTCCGACTACTTTTCGGTAACCGAGTATAAATGTGAGACGATCTCCGTGAAGGGGACGAGACTGTAATAGCTACCGTCTTCTTTCTGTTCAATATATTTTTTATCTAGCAGGGTTCTTAACGCGGGTCTTACTGTACCTGCCGGTATGTCTGTGTCTGTGGATATGTCTGTTGGCTGCGTGGCACCCTTGAAGCTAAGGTAGACAAGTACCTTGAAGTGGCTGGTGGTTGGTGATAAATCCTCTAGTATATTTTCCCACTCAACCATTATACGCTGACACTCTCCTCTAAAGTTGTTACCCTCTCCATTAGGTCAAGTAGTATGAATGCGATGTTGGGTTCATAGTTACCTCTACTGGGGCGCTCAAGGAAACCTTCGTCTGCTAGCTTAGCGAAAGCAGCTTTTACGGAGTTGTAGTTTGCTCCAAGTTTGTCTGTCATCTCGCTTGGTCCTAGGCTTGGATCTTTGAGGAATTCACGAAATATTGTGTCTTTTAAGGTTAAATCGTCTGACATTTTTAACTGTTGACATAGTGTTGTCTTGGGTTTTTAACTTTACTTTTCGAGTGAAGTCGGAAAACCAGTTTTCATTCGTATTTTTAGAGCACAATAATTTCTTAGTATATAAGTAAAACAATATTTACCCCAAATTACGCTCTAAACAACCGTATGGTTTAAATATCCAAGAAAAAAAGTGTTGCATAGTTACAGGTTGCAAGGAAAGAGACAAAAAATGCTGGCGGTAAAAGAAAAAACAATACAAAAACAAATCACAAAGCCAGCAGTTCAAACCAATAACCTTAGCCTAGCCTTACGAAACCTAATCCTATCAGAGATAACAGATAATGTCTTTCAGGAAACACCCAGAATCAAACAGATAGTGGAAACCATAAGAAACCAACTTGAGATAATACCGTTAAGAAAAACGGAGAGCTACGTCAAGGTATTAGGTGTGGATGCAGGTAGTCAGATAATTCCCTTAGCGGCAATGCAATACGCGGTATTCGGAGCCCTTGCATATTCATTTCCAAATGGGCGCAGATATTTTCTGCAACCAGAATCAATGAGCCAACCCTATGGAGACTCAATGAAACACTTCAGAAGTCAGGTGGATATCCGACGTGAGGCCATGCTCTACGAGACCGCTTACAGTTATCTTGAACACTATCATGACATAGAAGCCATTTTTATTGATGGCCCATTAGCCTTCAGCAACTGGTGGGCGAGAGTTGGCAGGGAGAAAGACCGGCAGAGACTAATTGATGCTGTGAACAAGCTACTCCACATCTGTAACCGATTGGACATAATCGTAGCTGGCATAGTAAAGCGCCCTACTGCTCGTCACTTGATTCACTTCTTGGGATTGAAGGATGAGGTGGAGTATACTGATAGCTTCGTAATGCTTCACGCATTGGAGGCCGGGGAACGCACAGAGGTGTTCAGCCCCAAGACGGGCCTTAGGATGGCTCAGAGAAACAGCCCATTAATGGATGCTGTTGATGCACCCATATATAGTAGCTATCTGAGGCTCAGTAAGGAATGGCAGGTACCACCAATAAGACTTGATGTACCAGCGTATTGCCTTGATGAACTAGAGCCTTTGGCAAATTATTGCTACGCTACAAGTTATTGGAATGGATTACCTTTGCCCATCGTGAAAGCAGATGAGGAGGTAAAGGTATCCAAGCGTTTTATCGCAGATGTATACAGCGAGGCATTGAGCAGGGTTGGTCGTATTAATGGTGAGGTCTCTCAGCTTGCGCCTTTCTGGGGGGAGTCAGGATGGATGGGAGTATAAAAGTAGGACACACTTATAGTAGCAGTGGCGAGTACGAAATCAACGAGATAACCATACTTATGCTCAGGAGTCTTGAACTGGCTAAGGGTGATCTAGTCTATATTAAGCACCCGAAAAACGGTAAACCAGTGGTCTATCAGGTTACTCGCGTTTACCCCCATAAACGAGTTAGAGAATACGAGGAAGCCATGCTCAGAGAGGGTAGGTTAATCAATGATATCGAGGATAGCACCCTCCATGCTGCAGCTTACCAGTGGGGCTGGCTGGATAACAATGATAGCCTCAGACCCCTACGATACCCTTTGACTCCTAATACACCTGTCTACTTGGCTGAGAGGGATATAATCTCTAAGTTCACCAAGCCCAGCGGCGAATGGAGGATACTTCTAGGTAATGACCCCAGCACAGACCTGGATGTAGAGTTAGGGTTATACAGTATGATCCGGCAATCCTGTCTAATCTGCGGTGCTGTGGGCACGGGTAAGACGACCACCGCCATCACCATGATAAGCAGGGCTGCTAACGTGAATCCACCAGTTCGATTCTTCATCGTGGATAAGGATGGTGAGTATAGTAGCCTAATGGAGCACTTAGGCCCAGAGAAAACCCTAAAGGTGCCTTGGGAGCGATTTTTCCAACCCAGTTCTATACCTTGGGAGGATTACCTCGGTGAGTTCGGGTGGCAGAAGACTTGGTGGAACAGCAAGATACTGATCCATGCTTTGAAAATATTGTACGCACAGGCGGCTAATGTAACCAAGCAGAACCTTAAACAAGCTTTGGGTTGGGTTAAACCAGATAAATTGGGATTTAATAAAAAAGAAGAGGAGTTCGAGAGCTACCTGCAGCAAGTATTAAACTCTGTTGATAATAGCAAGCTCATCCCGGAGGGTGATATGATGCCATTGGACCCGGTGGATCTTTTAAAGGATAGACATGTGGTGATAATGGATCTCAGCACCGGCAAGGATACTTGGAGTCAGAAACACTTAGTTGTCTCACAGGTCTTGCGGAAAATATTCAGCGAGGCTCTGGAGAGCAGAAAATTCGGATGCATAATTGTCTTGGAGGAAGCCATGTATTACGCACCCCAGAGAGGCGTCTTTGAGCTGGGAGACAAGGAGACTCGTGGAAAACTTCTCGGTGTTATTAAGGAGATCGCCACTAATGGTGGGCGAAACGGCGTGGGTCTCTGGGCGGTTACCCAACGCCTTAGCACCGTGGAGAAGACCGTGGTAACCCAGTGCGCCAATAATATCATCTGTCATGGATTAGAGGACGTGGATAAAGCTAGGGTGGCTGAGATCATGGGTAACGAGTTCGCAGGCCTAATTGGCGACCTCCCTCCAGGCGAGGCAATAGTGAAGGGCACCTCTTTGAAATGCAGGTTCCCGATATGGGTTAAGGTATTACCCGAGTTATACCCCGCGTCCAGTGCAAGCACGCCTATGAGTCGATTCGTGCACATGGAGCTAGCCAATCAGGACTAATCTTATACCAATATCTTCGCTATTCTCATGTATGGCTCCACGAAGAAAGTACCCGGTTTACCCTATCCCAGGCGTGGCTGTACACATCAAGAAAGATGATACATATCTCTTGATCAAACGAGCCGCTGACCCTGATAAGGGGTTCTGGTCTGTGCCCGGTGGCTTAATAGAAGTGGGTGAACGAGCTGTTGAAGCTGTGGAAAGGGAGGTACGAGAGGAGACCGGTCTCAGGGTTGAATTGCTTAAGAGACTTGGGGTCTATGATAAGATAGAGCTTGATCCTTCAGGAGAGGTGATCTATCATTTTATTATAATGCATTTCCTAGCTCAACCATTGGGTGGAAAGTTGACGCCCATGGATGACGCTTTGGATGCTGTATGGGTAAGAAAAGAACAATTCAATGATTACCAGTTAACCCATAGTCTCCGGGTGTTTTTAGAGCGAATAGGTTTCACTCCTTAACGATTGGGTCTTTTGGCTTTTTCTTTGAGGTATTCTCTTATCTCGGCTACTCTTTTCAAGGCGTCCACTACTTTGGGGCATATGTAGACTGGTTTCCCCTCCTTGATTATCAGATGGATGAACATATCATTATCTACCTGTGCGATCTTGGAGCCATCAGGTGACTCGTATAAAGCGAACTCCTTGCCTAGGGCTGTGTTGAGGTCACCAATCTTTTTCCAGCTATGGAGATCCGGGGTTTTTTGTATCCGCAAATAATACCCATCTTATGGTATCTTGGGGTCAGTATTTTATTCTTGTAGATTTTTGTTCCATAAACTGATTGGATCGGGATTATTTTTCAAGAAACTGTGGGTGAAATGGTAAAAGAGAAATATATGCAGGGGGGTTGATCTAGTTTACGGTGTAAGATTTGGTACAAGCATCAGATTTCAAAGATAAACATTTCATAAGCATGATGGATTACAGTCGAGAAGAGCTTGACTATATCCTCAGCGTAGCAGACAAGATGGTAGAGATCGAGAAAACTGGATCAGATATGGCCAAAGGAAAGGTACTTGGATCCATGTTCTTCGAGCCCAGCACGAGGACGAGGCTCAGCTTCGAGACCGCCATGATGAGACTGGGAGGCAACGTTACCACAGTAGCCGACCCCAAGACAAGCAGCGCCAAGAAGGGGGAATCCTTTGAGGACACGATTAGCACTATCAGCAACTATGTTGATATAATCGCCATGAGACACCCTGATAACGACGCGGCTCTTCGAGCCAAGAAGGTAGCCAAGGTGCCATACCTCAACGGTGGTAGTGGTACATGGGAGCATCCAACCCAGACCATGCTGGATCTCCACTGCATCAAATACGCCAAAGGCGAGATCGATGGACTAACCATCGGAATGGTGGGTGACTTGAAGAACGGTAGAACCGTTCACAGCCTCTTGAAGGCATTGAGGCACTATGATGTAACAGTCTACTGTATCGCCCCAGATGCCTTGAAGATGAAGAAAGAGGTACTTGAAGAGGTAGAGGACAAGATCGAGGTCCATGAGGTAAGTGACCTGCCTGCAACGATGCCAAAGCTGGATGTGGTGTACATGACTCGTGTACAGCGTGAACGCTTTGATTCACAGGAGGAATATGACAAGGTGAAGGACAGTTATATCATGGACAGGGAGATGGTTGTGGATCACGGTAAGGATGATGTGGTTATCATGCACCCATTGCCCAGAGTTAACGAGATCGCTACAGATGTAGATGACTTACCTAACGCATGGTATTTCAAACAGGTGAAACACGGCATCTACGCACGGATGGCCATAATCGCCCTAGCACTAGGACTATGGAAAGACTAAACCCTCCATTTTATCTATAATCTGTCTACTAGCTTCTTTATTCGTTCCCATGGAGGTATCTTTTTTTCATCCACCTTGATCTCTGTGGTGTATGCTTCGGGAACCCTATAACTGAATATCTTATGGGTTCCAATCCTGAGTGGTTCATTATTTTCTGTTGTGGTCACCCACTTTATAATGGGGAAGTCGTGGCTTACTATACGGGTACCTTTCTGCAACTCGGCGATGAATTTTGGTCGTAGCTTTGCGTTCCCTGTGGTGGTCAAGTACAGGGTTATGACTGTTGCTTGGCTTAGATCCGCTTCCATGAAGTTACTTCTATTAACTTCAATCTTACCCTTAAGATCCTTATCATAGATTTTATTCAAGGCGGTTTCAACTAGGTGGTTATTTAACTCATAACCGATAGCATGATCTACACCAAACTCCTCGACAGCCATCATCAATATACGGCCATCTCCACACCCTAGATCAATGATGGTATCCCCTGGCCCAGCCTCAGCTATCTCAAGCATCTTCTTCACAACATTCATAGGTGTAGGAACATACGGTGCTACACTCTCATTATCCTCGCCCCACCCCAGTAAGTTGTGCCAGCCTGTTATACGCTCACCAAAATCATAAGGCGGGTTAGTGTTGTCATCTTTCACATTTATTTTAACCCATGGTGGTATTTACATGGTGCGACTGGAACCGCTTTATAGATGCGACGGCTATTTCTCTATTGATCTAGGATGGAGCTTGAACTAGTTGAATTAACCATACCTGAGGAATCCAACATCATACTCGGGCAGAGCCACTTCATAAAAACCGTAGAAGACCTCTATGAGGCACTTGCTAGTAGTGCACCGGGTATAAAGTTCGGTTTAGCATTTTGTGAGGCATCAGGGGAATGCCTCGTGCGATCTGAGGGCAATGATGAGGAGTTGGAGAAAACTGCTGTTGATAACGCTATGAAACTGGGCTGCGGTCACAGCTTTAACATAGTGATGAGAAACTCGTTCCCCATCAATGTATTGAACCAAGTTAAAACAGTTCCAGAGGTATGCACCATATTTGCCGCCACAGCAAATCCTTTACAGGTAGTGGTAGCAGAGTCTGATCAGGGACGCGGCGTACTCGGGGTAATAGACGGATCTAAACCCAGGGGGGTTGAAGATCAGGAAGGTATAAACTGGAGAAAAGGGTTCCTAAGAAAAATTGGATATAAAACCTAGTTGAGAAGCTCTTTCATTTTGCTTCTTAACTTATCCATGGAAACCTCGCCTGAGACTTCTACAACGAGGTCGTGCTCATGGTATCTCTCCAGTAGTGGTTTGGTTTTTTCTCTGTAGACCTCCAGCCGGTGTTTAATGACCTCTGGTTTATCATCCTCACGTTGAACCAGTTTAGCCCGGCATTTATCACATATCTCATCTTTCTCTGGTGGGGCTGAGTCAAGATTGTAGACTGCGCCGCACTCTGGGCAAGTTCTACGCTTACTTAACCGGTTGATTATTACCTCGTCGGGTACTTTGACGTAAAGCACATGGGTGAGTTCCATACCCAAGTCATCCAATATCTCATCAAGTGCATCAGCCTGAGACTTGCTTCTAGGAAAACCATCGAGAATGAATCCTTCTTTAATATCTGGCTGGCTCATACGATCCCTGACAATACCATTAACCACCCTGTCGGGCACTAGGTCGCCTTGTTCCACGTATTCTTTGGCTACTTTTCCGTACTCTGTCTCATCTTTAATTGCTTCCCTAAGCATATCCCCTGTTGTTATCACTGGAATATCGTAGATATCTGAAATAATGTGGGCTCTGGTGCCTTTCCCGGAACCAGGTGGCCCCATGATGACCATTTTCATAGAACTCAACTCGACCTTGAACGGGGCTACCTTATTAAATAATTTACGATGACATAACTATATCTTGGTGACGTATATTGGATGAGTATGCTCCGTTTCAGTCCATGGGCTGGGTATTGATACTATTGGGGTTATTGTTTGTGGCTTTACCCTATGTGGCAAGGGTATTACCTAATGTCGATAAAATACCGTGGTGGATAATATGGGTGTATCGTAGCGATGGTTTCACATTCGCCACGAGTCCTATCCTCATAATAATATCAATACTATCCGTGGTAATAACTCTCTTACGTCGCTAAAATTGGGGTCAATTTAATGACAAAAAAAATAATTCTCGTAGTAAGAGATGGTTGGGGTTACACAGAGGCGACTCGGGGAAACGCAGCTTACCATGCAAATACACCGAATAATGATAACTATATGCAGAACTATCCATGGACCACCCTCAAATGCAGTGGAAACGCAGTAGGGTTACCAGAGGGAACTCAGGGAGGTAGCGAGCCCGGGCACCTCACAATGGGAGCAGGGAGAATCGTCTGGCAGCCCCTAGAAGAGATAAATAAGTCGATACAGGATGGTAGTTTCTACGAGAAAGAACCCTTCCAGGATATGGTGGATTATCTGGAAGAGACAAATGGAAAACTACACCTAGCGGGGTTATTCAGCGACCAAGGTATTCATGGCACAACTCATCATGTTCCAGTCTTCTTGGACCTTGCGAAGAGAAGAGACTTGGAGGAAGTATATCTTCACTGCTTCCTAGATGGAAGGGATGTTCCCGAGCGTAGTGCTCTGGATTTTCTATACGAGATACAGCACGTGATGAACGTGAAGGGTTTGGGCAGATATGCCTCAATGATTGGACGCTATTACGCTATGGATCGGGACACCAACTGGGAGAGAACAAAGAAAGCCTATGATCTCCTAACACGTGGAGTCGGTATCCCTTCCGTAAATCCCTTCAATGCATTGAAACACCAGTACGCTGCAAACCCTGATTTAACCGACTATTACGTTGATCCAATTGTATTAGTGGAGGATGACGGCTCACCCGTTGCAACAGTTGATGATGGGGATGCATTCATACTTTGGAATTTTCGAAGCGATAGAGGCAGACAGATAACCTATGCATTAACCCAGGAGGATTTTGATCACTTTACACGGGAAAAGTTCCCTAGCTTATTCTATGTTTGTATGAGTGTCTATGATCAGGATATAGATCTCCCTGTGGTATTTCCCCAGAAAAAAGTAGAAAATAATTTAGGCTATACCTTATCGAGAAACGGTTCAAAACAGCTACGGATAGCGGAAACCGAGAAATACGCTCATGTTACATTTTTCTTCAACAGTCAAATAGAGAAACCATACCCCGGAGAGGAACGAATACTGGTACCCAGCCCCAAAGTACCCAGTTACGAGGAAACACCAGAGATGAGCGCCTATAAGATTACAGAACAACTAATACCCGAAATAAGGAGAGATTTATATGATTTTATACTGGTTAATTACGCTAACGGGGATCTCGTGGGTCATAGCGCCAACTTTGAGGCTGGTAAGAGGGCGGCTAGTGTAGTGGATGAATGTCTGGGAAACGTAGTGGCGACTGGCTTAGAAACAGAATATATTATCATCGTAACAGGGGACCACGGTAACATAGAGATCATGCTCTACCCTGATGGAACCCCTAACCCCAGCCACGGCGTAAACCCTGTACCATTCATACTAATATCAAGTGAGAAAAAGTTACAGCAAGTAGAGCTAAAAAAGGGAAAAGGACTAAGCAGTATAGCGCCTACTATCCTAGATCTTATGGGATTAGAGAAACCCAGGGAGATGAACTCAGAGACATTAATCCCTCTCTAAAAGAAGATTTTATACAGTATGAGACCCCATTTTCCGTTCATAAAAGGACACCCCGCTGGTATGGGTCTTTAACTATGAGTAGGTAAACACGGTGAATCGACAGATTGGATTTGACACAGAGAAGTACCTTGAAGCACAGATCAACCGCATACTTGAACGAGTAAATCAATACGATAAACTATACCTAGAATTCGGTGGTAAACTGAGATACGATCACCACGCATCAAGAGTATTACCCGGCTTTAAACTAGACACAAAGATACAGATGCTCCGAAAACTAGGCGAGAACTTGGAGATAATTCACTGCATCAGTGCTAAAGATATTGAAGGCAGAAAGATTCGCCGAGACTTCGGCCTAACTTATGAGGATCAGATTCTCAAGGACATTAACGATCTAAGTGAGCTTGGACTAGAAGTGTCCGCCGTAGTTATCAATCGTTACGATGGGGAAAAGACCGTGGAAAAGTTCCAGCAACGTCTCACTAATCGGGGTATACGTGTCTTCTATGGATACGAGATAGACGACTACTTGGAGGAAGTAGAGAAGGTAGTGAGCCCCGATGGATACGGTAGATCAGACCATGTACCTACCTCCAAGAAGATAGTAGTAGTAACCGCCCCAGGACCTGGAAGCGGAAAGATGAGCTTCGCAATGAGCCAGGTATACCATGACCGTATGTCAGGTGTAAAGAGCGGCTTCGCGAAATTCGAGACTTTCCCAATATGGGATCTACCCGTGGATCATCCTGTGAATATAGCCTATGAGGCAGCAACGGCTGACTTGGGTGACTATAACTGTGTGGATCCATGGCACATGGAGACCTACGGCGTGGAGGCCACCAACTACAACAGAGATGTAGAGAACTTCGCCATAATGAAAAGAATAATCGAAAAGATCGTGCCTCCTAGTGATCCCATGACCGAGATAAAATCACCGACAGATATGGGGGTAAACATGGCTAGTCAGGGCATAGTAGACGATCAAGTCTGCAGAGAAGCAAGCAGACAGGAGGTAATGAGGCGTTACTATAAATACAAGCGAGAATTCGTTGAGGGAAACACCACTTATGACACCCTTGAACGCATGGATCAGATTATGAGCCGGGTGGATGTCAAACCTCAGGATAGAAAGGTGGCTGTCGCAGCCAATCAGGCACTGATAGAGTCCATGAATGATCCGGATAAAGGCGTAAATGGATTGTATACAGGGGCAGCTATAGAGATATGGAGAAACGATGAATCTATTATAGTCAAGGGAAAGCTCAGTAAAATTCTTCACAGTGAATCTGCGGCGTTACTCAATGCTGTAAAGAACCTCGCCGGGATACCGGATGAGATAGATATACTGAGCCCCATAATAATAGAGAGCATATTGAAGCTCAAGAGACAGATGAAGATGCAGGATCAAGCGCTTGATGTACGGGAAGTGCTGGATGCCATGGCTGTCAGCGCTGTCTTCAACCCCAACGCCGCTGAGTGCATCAAGACCTTACCCATGCTGGAACGCTGCGAGATGCATAGTACCCACTTGATGGATCCATGGTGTGAAAAACCACTTAAGGAGTTAAGATTGTATATAACCACCGACGCCAAGATACCCGAGATAAACAAATAACCCAGTTACCTTGGCTCTACCGCGCTAGATACTCTCTTTATGTAAATAAAAATAACCTGTATTATACATAGGGGAAACTAAAGAAAGAAAAAAACGAGAAATATACGAAAAACACGATCGAAATATAATAAACACGAAGAAGAAAGCGAATAGGTAATGATTTTGTCTGCTCCGAATCATTTATACATGTCATTTGTGTGAAAAATGAGTATTATTGGCAGGTCAATGGGCTTGACTAAGTATATTTTCATAACAGGCGGAGTCCTGAGCGGACTGGGAAAAGGCCTAGTAACCTGCAGCATCGGTAAAATGCTGGAGGAGCGAGGATACAATGTAACAGCCATCAAATGCGACCCCTACTTAAATGTAGACGCGGGCACCATGAATCCCTATATTCATGGGGAGGTTTTCGTACTCGATGATGGCTACGAGGCTGACATGGATCTTGGGACCTACGAGCGATTCCTAAAAGGTCCCTTCACACGGCTCAACAATGTAACCTCGGGGCAAGTATATCAGGAAGTAATCAGAAAAGAGCGGGAGGGTGGCTACCTCGGGAGATGTGTCCAGATAATCCCCCACGTAACCGATGAGATCCAGAGAAGGATAAGATTAGTGGCTAAATCCAGTGAAGTAGACATCGTATTGGTAGAGATCGGTGGAACTGTGGGTGATATCGAGGGACTTCCCTTCCTTGAGGCTATACGGCAGCTGAAGAATGAGGAGAAACCCGAGGATACTTTGTTTGTACACCTTACTCTTGTTCCGATGCTTAACGCGGTTGGTGAGCCTAAGACCAAACCCACACAGCATAGCGTGAAAGAGCTGAGAGCCATCGGTTTACAACCGGATATAATCGCCGCAAGAACAGAATTCGGGCGTTTGGATACAGAACATAAGGTAAAAATAGCTAAAACATGTAGTGTGGAGTCTAGGGCAGTTTTCAGTAGTATCAATGTACCTACTCTCTACGAGTTACCCTTGGAGTTGGAGGATCAAGGGATGGGTGAGGTTATCTGTGAGTACCTTGGTCTAGATAAGACCAAGTCTGATTGGACCGAGTGGAAAAAAATGGTCCAGACCTATAAGGAACCCTGCGACCTAGTAAAGATCGCCATGTGCGGGAAATATGCAGAACTAGCCGACTGCTATGTGAGCGTAAACGAGGCCCTGCGGCATAGCGCAGCTAAAGCTGGGTGTAGGGTTCAGATCGACTGGATTGAGACCGAGGTATTTGAGGATAACATAGATGAGGCGAGGGTACTGGATGATTATGATGGAGTCATTGTGCCCGGTGGATTTGGCTTACGGGGTGCTGAGGGTAAGATTATTGCAATAAACCACGCCAGAACCAGCGATATTCCCTTCCTAGGTATCTGCTACGGTTTCCAATTAGCAACTGTTGAATATGCCCGTAACATGGCCGGCCTAGAAGGAGCCCATAGCACCGAGTGCGTACCCGCGACACCTCACCCTGTCATCGATCTTTTACCTGAGCAGAAAGCCATCAGGGGTCTAGGAGGTACCATGAGGCTTGGCTCAAACAAGATACTTATCGAAAAAGATGGCTTAGCCTCAAAGCTGTACAACTCAAAGGTCATCATCGAGCGGCATAGGCACCGGTGGGAGGTAAACGAGAAATACTTTGAGGTCTTGGAGGATGCTGGTGCCCATTACACGGCAGTGAGTAATAGCAAGAAGCTCAAAGAGATATTGGAGCTACCTGATCGTTACTTCTTCTTGGCAACCCAGTTCCACCCTGAGTTCAAGTCTAGACCATGGGCGCCCAGCCCACCATACTATGGATTCGTTAAGGCAGCCTATGATAAGAAAACGGGTAAACCCAGACCCGAGTTTAAATAAATTATTTCTTGTAGACTATTTTTCCGTCTACGATGGTGGTGAGCACTTGGATGTCTTTTATCTCCTCGTGTGGTACTGACAGAATATCCCGGTCCAGCACTATAAGGTCAGCCAACTTGCCGGACTCAATACTTCCCAGTTTGTCCTCATCTTTTCCCAGATAGGCGCCGTTCCAAGTGTATACCTTGATTGCCTCCATAGGTGATATGCACTCCTCAGGGCTCACAACTTTTCCGCTGCTAGTCCTGCGTGTAACAGCTTCATAGATCTGGACGAATGGACTGTAATATGTGACAGGGCAATCACTGTTTCCTCCGGCTATTATTCCCATCTCCTTCATGGTCTTGTGGGGGTGTAGCCACCGTGAACGCTCAGGACCAAAGTTCTCAGCGTACTGGTCCCCGAGCCCATACATGTAACCGATGCTGCTGCTAGGGGTAACACCTAGTTCTTTGATCTTATTAAGCGAGTCCGGTGGACAGAGGCTGTTATGCTCGATCCTGTGTCTCATATCCGGTACAGGGGTCTCTTTCTGAGCCTTTTCTATACACTCTAACGCCATATCGATGCCACGATCACCAATGCTGTGTATGCTTACTCTTAGACCCGCGTTATGTGCTTTGGATACTAGTCTTTGTACTTCCTCTGGCTCGGTCATCCATAGGCCAGTTCCCTTTGGTCCACGGTTTTGGGGCTCATAGACGCAGCAGGTTCCACCCGCTCCTGATCCATCTCCCATGATCTTCATGGACATGATTCCCAACCAGTCATCACCGAAGCCGCTCTCTATCCCCACCATATCCAATGCATCCAGTATGTCTCCCGGTTTATCCCTGTTGACGCTCACCATAAGGCTCATCCTTAATTTCTTGACTCCCTGGTCTAGGAGTTGTTTGTATGCTCTGATGCCGTTTCTGTGACCGCTGGCGTTGTGGGTGCTGGTTATTCCCCATTCTGCGAACTGGTTTACAACATCTTTGTAGCTCTCCCTTAGTGCATCGATGCTATACTCTGGGATGTGTTCTCGAACAAGTCCCATAGCGTTCTCGTATAGAAGACCCGTGGGTTCTCCCTTCTCGTTTCTATCTATCTCTCCGCCAGGTGGATCGGGTGTGTTCTCGTCTATTCCAGCTACTTCAAAGGCTTTGCTGTTGGCTAGTGCTTGGTGACCTGTATCTGATACTACGAAAACAGGGTTCTCTGGTGCAACTTCATCTAGCTCCCACCGATTGATATGTCTCTTCTCCTCCAGCTTGCTGTCGTTAAAGTTGGCTCCCCTTATCCATTCACCGAAGTCCAGTTCTTGGGCTCTCTCCTGAATGCGATCAAGAATCTCTGAGACCCTACGTATCGGTGGTGCTCTGCAATCCACCTCAAGGAATCTTGCCGCTATGTGGCTTGGATGTGTGTGGCTGTCAATGATCCCGGGCATCACAGTTTTACCCTCTAAATCGATAACCTCTGTGCTGGGACCAATTAGTGTCGATACCTCTATACTTGTGCCCACTGCTTCTATCTTATTGCCTCGTATGGCAACAGCCTCAGCTATACTATCATCTGTGTCGACGGTGATTATCTTACCGTTTTTTAGGATCATGTCTGCTTTGAGTTCCATATCTTATCAGGAATTATTCATGGTGTTATACGATAAAAGAGCTGTCTAAGAATCGGGGATGGTGGGCTGAATCGCCGGTTGGACAGGCGAACACCATTCCCGAGGAATAAACTCGGATGATTCCTCAAAAAGATTTGTTATACCGGCATGGAACAAACGCGGGTACCATTTGTTATACCTTTACGATACCTACATTTTCCTTTATATCCATCTCTGTACCGTAGGGCTTCGATAATTTCTTGATTACTCTAAGTATTTTCTCACCGTACTCTGCGTCAGCTAGCATTGGTCTTCCTCGCTGGCTTCTAGTCTTATTCATCCCTAACTCAACAGGGTATAGACGTAGCTCACTTAAATTGTCACCATTATACCTCATACGAGGCAGGACACTTAGCCAGTATTTCTCGTCCTCGGTAAACCACTTATGAGACCTAGTTCCAGGCTTGGGCTCCGCCTCTTGTCGTGCATCATATGCATCCGATACCACTCCACCGAAGGGATCAAGATTATATCGTTCATAGAAATCAGAGGGCATCTTGTAAACTGTCTCATTCTGGAAGATGAAGTTACCCAGACTATAGAAGATTGGTTTTCCATCCCTGATCTCGATCCCCCTCATGGCGTGATGACCATGCCCTATGAAGCAGTGAGCCCCTTCATCGATGACGGCCCTAGCGAACTCTTCTATAAACTCTGCTGGCCGCTCGCTGTCATGTGGTCTACCCTCATGGGCGTGAAGAGTGAATAATACCCAGTCAGCTTGTTTAGCAGCGTCGCGGATGGCTTCAAGGTTCTCTTTCATATCCTGTGGATGGGTCTTTGTGTGTAGACCAGGCTCTTCTCCCTTCACGTATTTTGTCTTCATGAAGTGATAAGAGTCAGGTGCCTGCTTTACCTCTGGGAGGTTGAGTTCCTTTTCCACTTCTTTTAGTTTCTTAATGGTCTCGGGTCTGGCCTTGTACCAGCTTTGATATCTTAAAGGGTTTAACCCTGGTCTTCCTTTCATGTCTCTACGTTGGTGTCCGGCTCTACCAAAGTCTGCGAAGGTGCTGCAGGCGCTTATTAGTGCTACTCGTCCATTCCCTGTGTCCATGTAGGCTGGCGATCTTGCTTCTGCTAGGTTTAAACCGGTTCCAGCATAGGGTGCTTTCTGTTTTTTCAAGTGTTTGATGGTGTTGAGCATTCCACCGTACATATAATCGAGGCTATGATTATTAGCGGTGCTGAAGATATCGAAACCCATCCATAATAATTCTTCTAGTATTTCTGGGTCGGCTCTGGTATATGTGCCACCGCACTCTGCGGCTGGGTAACACTGCTCATCATAGTCGTGAAGATTCATCTCAAGGTTGGTGAATGCGCAGTCAACCTCACGTATCAATCTTATTAGACGTACAAACTCTGGTTCACTGTGGATACTCTGTTTTAATGTTATTAGAGAGTCTCCTGTTGCTACAAGGCTGAATTCTTTCAAATCTATCAATAGGATATCTTTTATATGTATTTAAAAAACCGTGTATAGATTCTATACTGGTTTAACTAGAGGTTGTGTGGAGAATTGTTCTGTTTCTATTAGTTTTTTAATCTGGTCTAAGTTAGCTTCAACCTGTATTGGTTTATTTCTCTTCAAGGCGTTTATCTTTTCAAGTTTGCCTAAATGGTACTTCACCGTTGTATCACTATCCTTCATCAGGTTACCTGTTAGTACACATACTACTACCTCATCCGAAGCGATTACGCCTTTCTCTCTCAGCTTCTTGATCCCAGCCACTGATGTAGCTGATGCTGGTTCACAACCAACACCGCTTGCGTCTATAACCGCCTTTGCGTCCATAATCTCGTTATCAGAGACCTGCTCAACAATTCCATCAGTCTCCTTTATGCTTCTAAGAGCCTTCTCCCAACTCACTGGGTTTCCTATTTTTATGGCTGTAGCAATTGTGTCTGGTTTTACTGGGGTTAGTTGTTTGTTCTCGCTGTTCCAAAGATTGTAGAATGGATTAGCTCCTTTGGCTTGTATAGATACGATCCTAGGCATCTTTTTAATCAGCCCCAGTTTCTTCAACTCGCGTAAGGCTTTCCCGAACGCCGATGTGTTTCCTAGGTTTCCAGCTGGTACGGCTATCCAGTCCGGTGGCTCCCATCCTCTCTGGTGCAGCATCTCGAATATGATGCTCTTCTGCCCCTCTATTCTCCACGGGTTTAGAGAGTTGAGTATGTAGAACCCCGGTTTCTTGGAAGCCTCCCTGATTAGATTCATTGCATCATCAAAATTTCCTTTAACCTGTATTACCTGTGCCCCATAGGCAAGCGCCTGAGCGAGCTTACCATAAGCGATCATTCCCTCCGGGATGAACACCACACCTTTTAACCCTGACTGAGCGGAATATGCTGCCATGGAAGCCGAGGTATTACCGGTCGATGCGCATGCCACCTTTGTAGCGCCCCGGCTGAGAGCAACTGAAACACCTACAGTCATACCCCGGTCCTTGAAGCTACCTGTAGGGTTTTCACCCTCATGTTTCAGATGCAGGTCGTTAACTCCAGCGTAATCCGAGATATTTTTCCTTTTATAGAGCGTGGTATTACCCTCAGGCCTTGTAACAATGTATTGCGAATCGATTTCTGGATGAACTAGCTCTTTGTATCTCCAAACACCGCTATGCCAAGGAGGGGAGAAACCTCCCAACCTATCATCGAATACATCAAGTGATATCTCACTGAAAACGTGTTCTACCTCGTATAATCCACCGCAGTCACAGACATAGACATCATCCGCTGGTTTTGTGTCTCCGCATCTTATGCATTTGAACATGGTCATTTAGATCACTCTGGCACCCCTGTTACTGGGCTGAGTGTAATATAGTTGACACTCTATGTCTTTGAATGCTTCCTTCATGGCGTTCCCTATGTCGTAAACGTTCTCACCCACGGCGAAGAGACTGGGTCCTCCACCAGCTATGCTACATCCATATGCACCCGCGTCCAGCGCGGCTTGTTTAACATCCCAGAAACACGGAATCATAGACGCCCTGTAGGGTTCAATAATATAGTCACGTATGTTGCGCCCAAACAAAACAGGGTCTTTATGCGCTATAGCCACAGCCATCCTGCTAGCGTAATTAATATTACGTACAGCGTCTTTTAGGGGGACCTTCTCGGGTAAGAGCTCTCTAGCAACCCGGGTCTTGTTCTCTAAATAGATATCCGGTACGGCAACCACTATACCGAATCTTGGGGAATCCATTCTGATGAACTCCCAGTTCTCGCTGATCATTACAAAGCCTCCCAATATGCTTGCTGAGACATTATCCGCGTGAGGCGCACCAGCTACTGCTCCTTCCCCAAGGGCGGCTAATTCAACCAGTTCCTCATCTTTTAGATTAAGTTCCATTAACTTGTTTACGGCTAAGGCTGTGGCGCTGGCTGATGCACCCGAGCTACCCATGCCCTTGCCGGGAGGTATTCCTTTCCGTATATCCACCTCGAATCCTTGTTTGACTCCATGCTCCTCAATAATATGCTCCAGAATAGCTCCTGAGCTGTTTTCACTTGGTATTATTGGTATTTTGTCTGAACCTATTCCCTGTATGTTTATCTTGATCCCTGACTCACGTTTTTGCTTCAATAATACTATGTCACCGATTCCTTCTAATGCAATTCCGAAAACGTCGAATCCAGGACCAAGGTTTGCTATACTTCCGGGTGAGTAAACTCTAACTTGTTTTATAGTCACCAGTCACTTTTTTGCACCTTGACGCCTTTTATGCGTCTCTCAGTGTTTAAAACAGTTTCCCATTCACTCTTTTTCTCGCCTGTATTTTATATATAAAAAACCTTTCCGTTAATCCTTAAATACTGCAGAAATTCCAGATAATGAGTGAATACTTGTGAAAGAAGAAGTACAATTAGCGCTTGAGGAGGTTAGACCTCATCTGCAGGTAGATGGGGGGGACGTTGAGTTTGTTGACGTTACGGATGATGGGGTTGTCAAGGTAAGGCTTACTGGAGCATGTGCAGGATGCCCAATGAGTCAGATGACCCTCAAATGGGGCGTCGAGAATTATCTCAAGAAGAAGATACCAGAAGTTAAGTCTGTAGAGTCAGTATAGGAGGAAACCTCCTGAGCATTCCTCTTGAGTTAGAGCAAGCCCAGAACTATGGGGATATTTTCACACTTGTTAAGCGTGCTGTAAACCACACTCTGGGTCTACATAGGGTAGGGTTGATGTTGTATTTGGGAAATCTACCCATGCGTGTAGGGGCTTTTCACCCATTGGGCACCAATGATATCGTAATTAATCGACGTTTACTAGGGTCTGTGACTACTCTTAAAGAGAAATCAATAGTTTTTGCGATCCTAGTCCACGAGTATCTGCATACTTTTGGCTACACAGATGAGCGACAGGTTAGGCGTCTAACTTATCGGGTTTGCCGGGATAACTTTGGAAAGAATCATCAGACCGTGGATGCGACGGTTACTGGTCCATGGGGTCAAATGAGTCCTGAGGATTTCGAGGAAATAGAACCTGATCTCAACCTTGAGATGGTGAAGGATTTTGAGAAGGTTGAGAGCGGCTATATTATTTAGTTTTCTTTTTTAAGTGTCTTTTTTGTGATATTTACGAGGTCTTCAGGTGGAATAGGCTTCATTAATACTTCTTTGATGTCTAAGCCCTTATTCTCCTTTTCTTTCTCTAATCCATCCTTGAAGCTACTGTACCCTGTGATCATGATTATGTTCATGCTTTCATGGATGTCTTTTATCTTCTCAGCAACCTCGTCTCCAAGCATATCAGGTAGATTCATGTCTAATATTATTAGATCAAATTTGCTTCGATTCACTTTGTATAGTGCCTGCAGTCCTGTTGCGGCTGTATCTACGTTGAAGCCTACGCTCTGTAAAATCAGCTTGAACGTACTGGCCAGATTGTTATCATCGTCTACTATGAGTATATTCTGGACATCTGGCTCCATATCTTGAGGGGATTCACCTAATTCATACTCAAGTAGACTCTTCTTTAACGTGGGGTCTCGCTGTATCGTTTGGCTTACGATCTCTAGTCTTTCAACTAGTTCGTCGAGTTTTTCCTCGTGCTCTCTGAGTATGTTGATCAAAAGGTCCAATACATCTATTTTTTCTGTGAAAGACATTATATCACTCGTCGAACTTGTTCTGATTGGTTCACCGTAATTGGAGTATAAGACTGTTTTCTCTCTGAGATATGGATTATTGTTCTATTTTCCCGTTTTTTCTGCACTCTGGGCATCTTAGCGTCTGCTGGTAACCATG
>WJJC01000142.1 GCA_014729945.1 Candidatus Bathyarchaeota archaeon | reverse complement strand
GATGAGTACAAGGAACTAATCCGGGAGATCGTGAAAGAGATCCAGACCGCCGAATTCGCCAAGGATTGGCAGATGGAGCAGATGCTTGGATACCCCAAGTTCAACAAACTCTTGAAGCAGGCTTTTGAACACCCAATCAATGAGGCCGAGAAGAAGCTCAAGGAAAAAGTCAAACTAGAGTTTGAGTAAATCTTTATTTACCCTCTTTTTCTTGTTTTATATTGTTACTAGTTCAGTATTCCCGATAATCGTATAAGCTGTGTTGTTGATATATACATGAACTAAGATGAAGTTTAATCGCTATGTCTCATGCATTGATACTCATTGTAGCGGTGAATCCACTCGTATCCTTGTGGGTGGAGTACCAAAACTCAGGGGTGAGACGATGCAGGAGAAGCAGAAATACTTTCAGGAACATTATGACCATCTTGTAGGAACCATGCTTAAGGAGCCTAGGGGCTTTGACGGTATGCTGGGAAGCGTCCTCACTGAACCGTGTCATCCGGAGGCTGATGTGGGTGTAATCTATCTCTGGACAGATGGCTACTTTAGCGCCTGTGGTGATAGTACATACAGTTGTTCAGCTGCGTTGGTTAACACCGGTATGATTGAGGTGAAAGAACCTGTCACCCATATCACTTTTGATACAGTGGCTGGTTTGGTTAAGACTAAGGTTGAGGTGGAGAACGGTGTTGCTAAGCGTATCTACATGCAGGGAGTACCCAGTTTTTACTGGAAGACCATGAAGTTTGATGTGCCGGACGTTGGTGAGGTAGAAGCGGATATAGCTTATGGTGGTTTATGGTATGCTTTCATTGATGCTGATAGCATTGACTTGAAGCCCACCAAGGACACCAAAGAGAAATGGATCCCCTTAGGTTGGAAGATCAGAAACCACATCGCAGATAAGATAAAAGTAGAGCACCCTGAGTACCCTGAACTCAACATATTAGATCTGGTTACCTTCTACACTGACCCCAGTAAACCTGAGTACACTAGTAGGCACTGGAATGTTTTCGGCCCCAAACAGACCTGTAGGAGCCCCGCTGGTACCTGTACGAATGCCCGTATAGCTGCTATGTATGGTAAGGGAGAGATTGCGGCTGGTGATGAGGTTAAGTTTGAATCTACTATAGGCACCGTGATGGTGGGACAAATAGCTGAGGAGAAGAAGCTGGGTAAATATGATGCTATTGTACCTGATGTTATGGCTACGGCGTATATTACTGGTTTCAATCAGGTTGTGATTGATCCTGAGGATCCGTTGAAAGACGGTTTCCTTCTCTAATCTTTTCTAGTATTTTTACTGTGTTTTTATAATCTTGGAGTGTCTGGTTTCCTTTTTCTGTTAAATAGTATTCTATTGTGTGTAGGTGTTTGTTATTTGGTTGCCGCGTTATGTATCCTTTCACGATTAATGTCTTGATGATCTGTTTTCTGTTTGATGTGTTTTTTTTGGATGTTTTTTCCTTGTTTGACTGTCTTTAGAATCTGCATGAATTCACTGTATTTGGAGTGGTGCATGTTTTATTTTCAAGTTATTTCTGTTATCTAGCTGATGTTTTATAAACACGGTTTTCAGGTTTCCACCCCATAGCTTTGCAGATTATCTAGAATATTATATACGAGTTAGAACTCTTTGATGAGAGTGCACTCACTATGTCTAAAGAGTTTATCAAACTGAACGCCGGAGACCCAGATGTGGAGGCCCCACAGTACGCTATAAATGAAGCCCTGATCGGCATCATTGAGGGGGGTAAGAACACTCATTATCCGCATTATAGTGGTTACCCAGATCAGTTCAAGGAAGCTGTTGTTGATTATTATAAAAACTTCACTGGCGTGGAGTATGAGACGAAGAACGTGGTTCCAGCTGCGGGTAGTAGCGCTGCTCTATATGTAGCTCTATCTGCCTGCCTCGAAAAGGGGGATGAGGTCTTGATGTTTACACCCTACTATATGGGTCATGCCAATATCTTCAACGGGATGGGTGTGAAGATGAATATGGTACCCCTGTACCGGGACCGGAATTATCACCCTGATGTTGATGAGATCGCTGAGCATGTTACTTCAAAGACAAAAGCTGCTTTAATCTGTAACCCGGCTAACCCCACTGGGACCGTTTTCACTGCTGAAGAGTTGAAAACTATTGGTGACTTGGCTGTGGATCATGATTTCGCCTTGCTTGCTGATGAGATATATCTTCACTTTATCTATGATGATAACGAGTTCGTATCTACTGCTGGGCTGAGTGATGCGTATAAGGATAGTACCATCAATATTATGAGCTTCAGCAAAACCTTCAGCATGACTGGCTGGAGAATGGGTTATGATATCGTACCTGAGCGTTACCTAGAGAAGGCAAACCTCATAAGAGGTATGAGTGCTCCAAGGCCTGCGACTTTTGTATACCGGATGGGTGTTGCTTGTCTACGTGGTGACTTTAAGTACGTTGAGGAGCGGTGTGCAGAATATAAGAGGAGACGAGATTATTTCTGTAAAGCAGTGGATGATCTTGGTTGGCCTTGTCACATGTTTGAGGGCGCGTTTTATGCCTGGTTTGATATCCGGGACACTGGGCTGGGTAGTCAGGAATTTTTGAAGAGGCTAAATGATGACCAAAATGTGGCTTTGAGTCCAGGAGACCGGTTTGGAGCTGATGGGTTTATCCGTGTTCCACTTGTGCAGCCTGTTCCTGTTTTGGAGGAAGTTGTGGACCGCCTTGAAGAGTTTAAAACCAGTCTATAGTTGGTGACTGTAGGCGGGAACTTTCCTGCATTTTTCTTTGTTACTATATATGAATTTTTCATAATAAATTGATTAGATATTGAAAACAATTTTGTCCGAATTCAAAAAATATTATTCTAAGTGGATAAGTAGATACAAACTCTCATGTAACAAGCATATTTGTGAGTTTTTTGTTTGTTCAATATTTTGAACAGTGTGTTCTAAAACATTTGATTAAATCATACCCTATTGGTAGTTACATGTAAAGGAGAAGAACGATATGGCGTATAATAGGAATAATGTGATAATTTATGGGGCGGCGGGAATAGTTCTTGCATTAACGATCCTGGCGTTTTTGCCGGCGAATACTCATACTCATGTGGCTGCTGATGTTAATCTGGAGCTAATACAGGGATATGGGTTTCAGACTGTGAAAATATCTGAGGATGCGGTGGAAATTGAAAGTCTGATTATCAATGTTGAGAGTATTGAGGCTCAGATGACCAGCGGGGAATGGGTGGAGATTTCTATGGGTGGAACTTGGGATATTTGGAGTGAGTTGGAGAAATCATATCCCTTAGATGATGTCGTTTATGGTTATTCTCGAATACGTCTCAATTTTACTTCAGATGATAGTAGTGTCACTTTATCTGATGGGCGCGTAGTTCAGCTTGATGTTTTATTGATCCCGCTAGAAATAGACCTATTGGAGCCATATGTTGGGGAGAGTAATGATTTGATGGTCAGGTTTTCATTGGATCAGGGAACTGGGTCTAACATTGTGCTTCCTGATCTAATGATCGAGTTGGGAACGAGTAGACTTACGGCGGAGATTGTGGAGTGAGAGGTTTGAACGAGGAAGAGATCGTTAGTAAGTTGAAAGGTAATACGTTGCGGGTTTACTGGTCTTTGCTGAGCAGCGAGGGTGGGGTTGTTGGTGTCAGGGAACTTCAGCGTAATCTAGGATTCAGCAGTCCCGCTTTGGCTGATTATCACTTGAATAAACTGGTTGATTTTGGATTGGCCGTGAATGATCGAGGTGATTACAGGCTGGTACGAGAAGTGAAGGTGGGTTTGTAGAAACAGTATATCAAGCTTGGCGCGTTTTTGTTGCCCAGATATGTTTTGTATGCGTCAATGTTCTCAACGTTTCTTTTTTATCTATTGCTGAGGTTTGATGAGGTCTCGTTTTACAGTGTGTATGGGTTGACTGTCTCTTTGTTGGCTGTTGGGGTCTCTTGGTTTGAGGCAGTTAAGATATGGCGACAAAAGCCGTAATATAGAGTACACATGAATCAGGGTGATATCGTTTCTAACTTTATTTTATCTTTCTTTTCATCGAAAACATAATATTCTATACATATAATATTCTAAACATATGATATCAGATATTGAGGCAGCGGTCCTAGGTCTAATACAGGAGGGCCACAGCTATGGCTACGAACTCGAGAAAACAATAGAAGAACGCCACATGCGAACATGGACCGAGATAGCGTTCAGCAGCATCTATTATGTCCTCAAAAAACTAGAAAAACAAGAACTAATCTCATCAAGTTCAAAAAACGTGAACGGTAGAACAAGAAATGTATACTCCATCACAGCCAAGGGCATCAACGAGATGGAGGAAAAAGTCAAGAACCTAGTCTCCGAGTACCACACCCTGACTGATCCATTCGATCTTGGACTAAGCAACCTCGACAAGATACCTCCAGAAGATACATTAGCCTCCCTTGAAAGCTATCATAAATCCTTAGAGGTGCACCAGGAGTACCTTAAACAGAGACTTATCGAGGTAGAGGAAAAAGGATGGCCTCTTCGCATCAAGGGCCAGATAAATAGGTCCTTGAAAAAAATCAACGCCGAAAAAGAATGGGTCAATGAATTCATCTTGGAAATGAGGGCATTATTCCAGAAGGAGGAATTCATGTGAATCATAAAGAGAAAAAAAATCAACATAAAAAAGCTAGAGACAGTTTCTTCATCATAGGCCTCCTCAGCATAATCTGGTTTATCACCAGAACGGGGAGAAAACCATCCCGCGCATCATACCCATGCCAACAGGCAGCTCAGCTAAACGGAAACCTATGGATCGCCACATACATTCTACCCCTATTCTCTGGGCTATCTCTGAAAAAAGTTGAATTTACTGAGAAAAAACAGCTCATAGGTCTAACGGCTATCTTGTTAATAATTGCTGGTGGAGGTGTAATTTGGATAAACAATAACCCTGGACTGGTTACAGTGGATAGCTCTGTTCTCGACAACGGATTGACATTAAACTCATCATCTGCAATAGATTCACCGGCCTCAGATGTTTTCGTAGTCACAAAGACCAATGGAGCAGACAATGGTGTAAACACCCTGATCCGATTAATGGGTTCCAAGGAACTCGATCTATACCAATCCGAGAGAGATAGTGAGAACAGTAGCATGACTGGCTTGATAGCATCAGATGATACCGTGATCATTAAGGTTAACTGCCAGTGGGATGAGCGTGGAGGAACTAACACTGATTTATTGAAAGCGTTAATTCAATCGTTACTCGAGCATCCTGACGGGTTCAAAGGTGAGATCATTGTTTGTGATAATGGTGGTGGCGAGGATAGAGGTTCTCAGGGTCTTGGCGGTAGCTTCACATACGATAATAATAACGCAGTAAATACAAGCCAGTCTATACAGGATGTAGTTGACTCTTTTATTGGCTATAATGTTTCTACATATCTCTGGTCTAGTATTACAAACATAAGAGTGGATGAATACAGTGAAGGCGATATGAGCGATGGGTACGTGGTTGAGGGGGAGATATTGCCAAGGACTGGGTTAATGGTCTCATACCCGAAGTTTACCACGTTGTTCGGTACCCATGTAAGCTTCAAGAATGGTGTTTGGGATGAAACAACTGGGGAATATGACTCTGATGCTCTTAAAGTGATTAATCTGAGTATGCTGAAGAGCCATCTAGCATATGGAGTCACCGCATGTATCAAGAACTATATGGGTGTGCCTTCTGATGTTTTAACAAGCGAGATCACGGGTAGAGATCTTCATACACACGGAACAATTGGAAGAGGTGGTATGGGGGCATTAATGGTAAACACCCGGTTTCCTGTATTGAATATTATTGATAGTATATGGATTAACCCGGTTCCGTTAAATGGGCCGTTTACTAGCTATCGTTCAGCTAAACAAGTCAATATAATTACAGCTAGTACTGATCCGGTTGCTCTCGATTATTGGTCTGTTAAACATATTTTGTCTCAGAACTGGGAGAATAGGATAGGTGAAATTTCAGATTCGATGGATCCAGATAATACCGAACCGGGTTTTTTTGGAGACTGGTTAAGGCTCTCAGAGGAGGAAATTCTTTCTGCGGGTATCCAGGTTAACGTGGATGAGTCACGTATGAATGTCTACATAGCGGAGAATAACGGATAAAAATGGTTCCTATAGGAGAATCCCGGATTTCCATTCGCTCTGCGGCTAATTCTAGCCATTACCTGACCCTCTTGGTGAGAGGTTTGAAAGATTGGAGTTATACATGGGGGCATTATCGCACTTTTTATCGGCAATCCATTAAGAATTGGAGAAGACATGAAAATGAATGATAAACTGCTAAAAACTGCTACAAGAGCATGGTTCATGGAGATTCTTGTAGCCGGGTTCAATTTTTTCATCCTTATGAACCGACTGTACGAGCCACAATGGGGCGAGTTAATAGCACACCAGATCGGAATGACCACAAGAATATTTACAATATATTTTTTTACATATTTTCTGCTTCGACAGGTAAAAGAATGGGAGTTTGTTGACTTGATTCATGTAGGACTTCTTTGGCTCACATTAACCCTAATGTTCGAATGGGTTGGTAGTATAGCCTTAGGTAGATCTGTTGAAGATATTCTAGTGGGGTGGAACATTTTTAACGGCTATATGTGGCCATATGTCCTTTTAACCTATTTAACTTCGAATATTATTGTTGGATATTTTATCAGGAAACCAAAGCTCAAGTAGAATAATGCTAGCTCATATTGATGTTTCAGGTTTGCACGCGTATGGTCTCATGTAACGATGATATTGAATTTCCCGCAGTATAACAAAGAAACATAAAGTTATTAAAATTAATTTATTTGCTCTGGTAAAATATAATTTACAACAACACATAAAACTAAACCACAATTATTTGTAATTAGAATAATATGTAATCACCTGAAAATTTAGCGAGAAACATCATATTAGCTTTAGTTATTGTAGCTTCAGCAACTGGGATATACTATATTACTCGTACAAATAGTCAATCAGTTACAATTACGAGAATAGATGAGATTATTTTAAACTCTTTCACTGTCGCGGAGGAGGTATGTATTTATAATAACGAGATATATGTGGCGGGCTGGGAGTACAATAATGAGACTCAGCCAGTGAGCCATGCTTGTCTTACTAAACTTGATTATGATGGTGAGATTATCTGGGAGATAACCTGGGATAGCCCTGGTGATGCAAGAGCTAGAAAAATTAGCTGCAATGAAGACGGTGTATACGTTGTGGGGGAAGCAATAGATGAATCAAATAAATCTCACAAATATATAGCCAAGTTTGGTTTCGATGGAGTGCGTGAATGGACTATTAATGGTACCAATATTGGCGATGTTTGTGCGACGGAGAATTATGTTTACGTTAAAAAGGATGGTTCTCTCGTCAAGCTTGACAACAATGGACAAGTTTTCTGGGAGAGCCCTGTCTCTGGTGGTAAATTATTCGTCGAGGGTGATGTAGTTTATGTGGCTGGCTCTACTAATGTGAATGCTAGTGGTGATAGTGACTCAATAGTATCCGCGTTTGATGTTGAAGGAAACCAACTGTGGAGCACTAGGAGGTTCTCCACAAGGGGAGACCAAGTTTATGATGTTTGTGCCACGGACCTGGGTGTGTATATTGTTGGGTCAGGTACTAAGGGATGGGATTTCTTCTATATGACAAAGTTTAGCACTGCTGGGGAGCAGTTATGGGATAAGAAGTTTGATAGAGCCGTGAATGGTTCGTTTGTTGGTTTATTTTCTCTTGATGATGTTATTTATGGGGTGGGTGCGTTTAATGACTCTCCTCGTTATTTTGATGCTTTAACTGGCATTGTAGACTCTGATGGTTCTATAATAACTAGTGATGTTTTTGATTGGTGTGGGGATGAGGATTACGCGTATAATGTTTGTTCTAGTGGAGATCGGGTTTTTGTTGTAGGGACGACAGTAGGATGTCCACCTATGGTAAGTCCGCCTTTTAGGAAAGGCTTCATACTAATTTACGAACTAGATACCAGCTAGAGTCTATACCCCGATTATACAGTTAAACAACTTGATATGTATATGACTTATTCAAACCAATGATCGTCTCTGATGAAAAGCGTAATATGAAAGTATAAATTATTCATATTGATGCAGTTTAAAGAAAAAGTCGCCTATGTTGTAGGAATGATTATCGTAGTATATGGAGCTTTTGCGGGGAAAGACCTCTCCGATATGTCGGATGTTATTGAGGGCGTTGTGTTCTTGGCGTTTTTCCTGAGTATATTTATTGTCTTTTTCTATATTAATTCCAGAGGCAAAGGAGATTGGCATCCAGAACCTGCTTACGGGGCTTAAAATCACTTACAAGTCTCATGTAATCAGTATATCCTTTGTTACTTAGCTTGTGTTTTTTAGTATCTGAATCCTGTCGAATGCTATTGATTACGACACACCCTCTCATTAACATCAAGACAAATTATTCACCATTCCACCGGTGGTGCCTCTTAAATACCATCAGCATGGATTACTCTAGATCAATCAATGACCAAGGAAAAGATTGTACTAAGCGTCGGCGACCCCGACGTAGAAGCCCCAAGCTATGTATTCGACGCAGCCATCGAGAAGATGAAAGAGGGCGGAGAGTGGACCCACTACGGGTTCCAGACAGATAAACCAAAAGTATTCAGAGACGCAGTAGTAGACTATTATCAAAAATATGGCGGAGTAAAATACCCTGACTCCGCTGTTATACCCAGCGCGGGAAGCAGTGCCGCTCTATATATTGCATTAAAAACCCTACTGGATGAAGGGGATGAGATTCTCATGTTTGAACCCACCTATCGTGGACACTTCAACATCCTCAACG
The DNA here is from genome assembly GCA_014729945.1 of Candidatus Bathyarchaeota archaeon. The sequence goes on along the minus strand of WJJC01000142.1, from coordinate 20,011 downwards.
GGCTTGGAGTAAAACAGAACCTCGTTCAACTAGAAAGAAAGAACGCTTATCACCCCGACTTGGATGAGATCGCGGAAGCAGTTACCCCAAAAACCAAGGCAGTGCTGGTGTGCAACCCCAACAACCCTACTGGTACAGTCTTCACCGCGGAAGAACTCAAAGCTATAGGAGACTTAGCTGTAGATCACGACTTCGGAATCTATAGCGACGAGATCTATCTTCACTTTGTCTACGATGACAACAAGTTTGTCTCTACAGCAAGCCTCAACGAGGACTATATGGAACGCACCATAAACATAATGAGCTTCAGCAAAACCTTCAGTATGACCGGATGGAGACTCGGCTATATCATCGTACCAGAGATGTATGAGAAGAAATCCAAACAAATAGCAAGCATGGCCGCGCCAAGACCACCAACATTCCTATACGCGGCTGGCGCAGCAGCCCTTAATGGCGACTTCAAATATGTTGAAGAACGCAGAGCCGTCTATGATAAACGCAGAAAATATTTCTGTCCAGCAGTAGACGCCATTGATGGACTCACCTGTGATCTATTCGAGGGATCATTCTACGCATGGTTCGACGCAAGGAGTACTGGTATGGGTAGTCAAGAGTTCACCGACAGGTTAGCAGAGGCGGAGAACCTGTACTTTAGCCCCGGTCATACATTTGGACCAGGACAGGATGGAATGGTACGAGTTCCACTTTGTCAACCTATGTCCCTGCTAGAAGAAGGCGTAGCAAGACTAGAGAGCTTCATGAATCGCCTCTAATCCTTCATTTATATAATATTCATTATTTTTTATACCCGTTTAACGTAATCAAGGATTATTCATGACTACCAGAAACATGCTTGATGAAGAGACCTTGAGAATAGCCGTAGATGAGTTAACAAAAAGAGATCCCCATTTACAAACCGTAATCAAAAAACACGGTTATCCTCCGTTATGGAGAAGAAAACCTGGGTTCTCCACATTAGTAAAAATAATATTAGAACAACAGGTCTCACTGGCTTCAGCTCAAGCAGCATATGATAAACTACTAAACAGAGTAAATCCGTTAACGCCTGTAAGTTTCTTGACCCTAAACAACGATGAACTAAAACAAGTAGGTTTTAGTCGTCAGAAAACTCGTTACTGTCGGATCCTAGCCCAGTCAATTCTCTCAGATGAACTAGATCTAGATAAACTACAACACCAGAGCAACAAAAAAGCCATGACCAGCTTGACAAATTTAAAAGGAATTGGGCCATGGACTGCTGGAATATATCTATTAATGGCACATAGACGCCCGGATATCTGGCCAAGAGGAGACCTAGCACTACAAACTTCAATGCAGGAGGTAAAACAACTCCCAACTCGTCCAAGCAGTGATGAAGCAGCTGAGTTGGCGGAGATTTGGAAGCCTTGGAGATCCGTAGCCGCGCGCATATTATGGCATAGTTATCTCTCAGAGCGGAACAACCTCTAATTTCAATGAGGATGATCCACCCTATTTTTATACCGTGGCACACATTTTCGTTTGTCTTGATTCGCAGACGCCAGACAATGAGAAGTAGAGACGCCCAACGTCTCATTCAGGATTTATCAGAGAAAATAGGCGAGATTGAAGCAAATAGAGTGGAGATGGCGGAGTTTGATGATAAAAGAGTATACATATTGGACGAGGAGATTGAGTTCGTCGAGGATGAGAACGGGTTATACCCATATCTAGGTGGAGCCTATCTGGAGTATCTTCCAAGGGTCATCGTTGATATGGGTGCTGTGAGATTCGTGTGCAATGGAGCGGATATCATGGCTCCGGGCATAGTCGAGGTTGATGAATTCAAGGAAGACTCCCTTGTGGTTGTCAGGGATGTTACCCACGGTAAAGCCCTGGCTGTAGGCCGAGCCATTAAGAGCAGCGGTGAGATAGAGTCAAAGGATAAAGGTAAGGTTATACAGAATATTCACTACGTTGGAGACGATCTCTGGGAGAATGCCTCACTCTAGCTCCCAGTATATCATTTCTATCTTGGGCAAGTATACTACGAATATTATCACTGCTGTGACGATGAATATTAATACAAACCCCCAGATGCTGAGATGAAATATTTTCCACCATATCCCGAATTTTTCAGTTCCCTTCTTATAGCTCTCTATATACCCTGTGGTCATCTCTTTGATGGCGACTGGCAATTTTTTTATAGCACTGGGTATTTTTTTTATTTTCTCTGGGATTTTTTTTACTTGTTCTCGGAGGTCCAAGGGCTATCCATTATAGTTTGTTGTATGATGTTTTAGGTTTTTTTGGCTTTGTTTGTGGTTAACTTTATATTATAATGAATAATGATTCATATGAAATACTCTTCATGGTGAATGATTTGGTACTTAGAAAAATAGTAGAAATAGAAGAAGACAAATGCAATGGATGCGGAGAATGCATCCCCAATTGTGCAGAAGGTGCATTAAAAATAATAGACGGAAAAGCAAAACTAGTAAGTGATGTATACTGCGACGGTTTAGGAGCATGCCTAGGACACTGTCCCCAAGACGCAATAAAAATCATAAAGCGAGAAGCCTCCGAATTCGATGAAGACGCAGTACACGAATACTTAAAATCACAAGAAGAACCCACGATCGCATGCAAATTTACACCCTCACTCCTACCAAAAGAAGAGAACGTGCATAAAACAGAGAAAAACCAAGCCTCAAAGCTAGAACAATGGCCGGTGCAGATACACCTCGTACCCATAAAAGCTCCTTTCTGGGAAAACGCTGATCTACTCTTAATGGCTGACTGCGTCGCTGTAGCCCTGCCTGAACTACATAACAAGTTAATTGATGGTCGCAGCGTATTGATTGGTTGTCCCAAGTTTGATGATGCCCAGAAATACTTGGATAAACTAACACAGATCATAGAACAAAACGCTGTACGAAGCTTAACGGTGGCAAATATGGATGTTCCATGTTGTAGTGGTTTAAGGCGTATAGCAGAACTAGCTCTTGAAGCGTCCGGCAAAATGATACCAACTCAGAACCTGATCATAGGTGTGAAGGGTGAGATCAAACGGGTTTAATCACCTCACTTATATCCCTAATTATCATTCTTGTTCCTATGGATTTCTGGAAACTAATGACGATAGTGCATGCCAGGCAAAGTATTCTTAACTCTATGAGGGCTGAGAAGATGACGCATTTTATTGATATGCTTGATTTACCCTTGAATAGTCGAGTGATTGACATTGAATGCGGTAAGGGAGAGTTCCTCCACAGGCTCTACGAAAAATATAACATCTCAGGGGTGGGTGTGGATAAATCACCATATTTTATCGAGGATTGTAAGGCTGGGAAGGTAAAACGTGCCGCTGATGCGAATATAGAGTATTTGTTAATGGATGGAAAGGACTACGAGCACAGTGAACCATTTGATCTAGCCTGTTGCATGGGTGCAAGCTGGATCTACGGTGGAATCAAGGGTACCCTAGAAGCACTAACAGAGATGACCAGACCCGGGGGCTTAATCGTGCTAGGAGAACCCTACTGGTTACGGGAACCAGATGAGGAATACCTCAGATTAGAGGGCATAAAACGAGATGATTTTCATTCTCACCGAGAAAACGTGTTAATGGGCGAAAAGTGTGGTATTACCTGTGTCTACACCTTAGTAAGCGACCATATGGACTGGGATGAATACGAGACCCCGCACTGGTGGGCGGTCAGCGAGTACGCGGATACGCATCCTAATGACCCTGATCTACCGGAGATACTAGAATATATGCGAATAAATCGCGAAAAATATCTCAAGTATGGACGAGACACCATGGGGTGGTGTCTTTATGTCTACAGGAAATCAGTTCACTCAACATTATAAATATAATTACTTCCAGCAGTTCTATCTTCAAAAGACTATATCTCAACCCGGATATTTCGCACCTGTTAATATTTCACCCATTGAAGGATACTTTAAATCAAGTAGGGCATGGCTACCAAGTTAATATACCTCAGGGATTACATTCGACGCTTATCACACCTTTATCGTCCATACAAACATCCTCGATCCCTGTCTCATTACTAGTTTAAAACAAACCTTTCTGATGGACTCTAATGCTTTCACGTGTTAATTCCCTGAACCATTCTACTGGCTCCGAGAACGGGTTGATTTATAACTCTCAAATCGATTCAAAACTACTAAATAAATCCATGTAAAGAATTATTTACAATAAACACGATAGAAATGAGTTTTCTCATAAACTTTAAGAGCGATTACCCATCCTCCTATGAGATTCAAGAATGGGTATGTTAGACGACGTCAAGATATTAGACTTCACCCACGTATACTTCGGACCATACGCCACCATGGTGATGGCGGATATGGGCGCAGAGGTAATAAAGATAGAGCCCCCATGGGGCGAAATGACCAGAATGAGCAAAGACCTCTTCGGTGGAATAAGTAGCACTTATCACAGCCTTAACAGGAACAAGAAGAGCCTAGCACTAAACATGAAGGATCCAAAAGCACTTGAAATCATCAAGGAATTGGTAAAAGATAGCGATATAATTATAGAGAACTTCAAACGCGGAACCCTTGACAAATTAGGGCTCAGCTACGAGGAAGCCAAAAAAATCAACCCGCAGATTATATACGCTAGCCTAAGTGGATTCGGACTCACTGGGCCTTACATGCCGCGAACAAGCTATGCGCCCATAGCTGAGAGCTACAGCGGTTGGACAAGAATGACTGCAGATAATATCGAACCTGGCAGCAAGCCAATAGTTCCTGCCGCTTATCACGGAGACTTAGACCCTGGTCTATACAGTGTTATAGCATGTCTAGGGGCATTACGTTATAGGGATAGGACAGGAGAAGGACAATTAATCGACGTGGCACAATTAGACGTTATGTTGGCCCAGGAAGGTGTCCAGATCGCAGGATACACCTTGACGGGAAATCTACCCCACGAGAGGGAGCAGATGCCCGGGCCAAGAACTTGGGGCAACTTCATGTGTGAGGATGACTGGGTATTCATCGCAGCAGACCCCCAGATGCATAGTAGGTTAATGATGGCGATGGAAGTCGATGATTTGGGAGAAGGTAGCGAGGTCTTGGAGAACTGGTTAAAGGACAAAACCGTTGACGAGATAGTCGATAAACTTGCAGCAGCAGGAGTACCCGTAGCCAAGGTTCCAACCATTGCAGATGCGATTGAGGATCCACACGTAAAGGCACGTGGAACCATCATCGAATTGGATCACCATACAGCCGGCGAGATACGACTAGCAGGATTCCCTGTAAAGATGGAGAAAACCCCAGCAGAGTACAGAATGGGTGCACCCGTTTTAGGTGAGCACTCTGCGGAGGTCCTCAAAGAGAAACTCGGATACAGTGAAGAGAAGATCGAGGAACTACGAAAATCAGGAACCGTCGTGGTTCCCAAATAAAATCCTCTTTTTCCAAATAACTATTAATCATATTAGTTAATCATTATTTATGCCCAGTTTCACTGAGCAGCGTCACCGAATGGTGGAGCGATACAAGAGATCAGGGTACATTAAATCCGAGAAAGTAGAGGAAGCCATTCTAGCAGTTCCCCGTGAGAAATTCATGGACCCACGGTATAGGGAACACGCTTATCTTGACCGCCCTTTTCCCATACCTGGAGATGGGAGGCAGACCATTAGTGCTCCATACATGTACCCAGTAACCTATGAACCCCTTCAACTGGAGTCAGGGCAGTGTTTCATGGAGATAGGCGCAGGGTCAGGGTACGGCGCTGCGTTAGCATATGAATTAGTTGGACGAGAAGGCGTTGTGGTGTCTATTGAGATCAATCCTGACACCTATCGGTTTGCAGCCAAGAACCTCGTCGATGCAGGATATGAGGACGTTAGAATAGTTCAGGGTGATGGCTCATTGGGTTACCCCCTTTTGGCGCCATATGACGCTGTGAGTATCACAGCCAGTACACCCGATATCCCCCCACCCATACTCAAACAGATGGCTGAAAAAAGTAAACTAGTGGCACCAGTAGGAAGCCATTCCGTCTACGGACAAGACTTGTTACTGGTGGAGAAAATGTGTGGAGCGATAAGTCAACGGAAACTCATGAGCGTAGCCTATGTCCCTTTAACTGGTAAACACGGGCACCCGGAATAGGGTTAGAATTAAATCCTCTCCCGTCACTCAAAGGATAATATGAGAGCAGGAGTAGTCTCACGTACTGATGACCAAGAAGCTTTAGAGATAACACAGAGGATAATCAATTACTTAGAGAGCCAGGGAGTCGAATCAACAGTCGAGACGGACACCGCTCTCGCATTAGAACTGGAAGAACATAACACCAATCTCCAGGACCTTGATGGAGACTTTGTGATAACCATTGGAGGCGACGGAACAATATTACGCGCAGCCATGGAGATGAAAACATCAAACACGCCTCTCTTAGGAGTGAACATGGGGCGAAGAGGGTTCCTAAGCGAGGTAGCTCCCTACGACATAGAGAAAGCTATCCAGCGTTTAATAGACGGAGATTACGCCATTGAGGAGAGCCTAAAAGTGAAGAGTTGGTCTATCGGGATGAGCGATGTATTCCCCGACGCCCTTAACGAGGTTCTAATAGCAAGCAGCCTACCCAGCAAAATGCTGTTAATGCGTCTAAACATAGACGGAAATTTTATCACTGATATACAGGCTGACGGAGCTATAATCAGCAGCCCCACAGGATCCACCGCCTATAATATGTCAGCCGGGGGCTCCATTATTGCACCCAATATGAATGCCCTGAGCCTTACAGTGATATGTCCTTACAGCTACTTCAGGAGCCTAGTGTTCCCAGCGTCCTCCACTGTAAGAATCGAGCTACTGAAACCTAGAACAGATGGCATGGCTATAATAGATGGTAGAAGCTACACCGCGTTGAAACCCGGTTCAGTAATCGAAGCCACTGCTAGCGAGAAAATGACGCGCTTCATTAGGTTTGAGCCATTCTACTCCCGGATACAGAAGAGACTAGTACATCTGCAAACAAGTTGAGTACACCTTGAGAGTAATAATACTTGACACCAGTGCCTTCATACAGGGATTCACATCAACAAGCCCAGACACTAGGTTATACACTACACCCCAAGTATTGAATGAGTTAACTGATGACTTTGCCAAGATTAGGGCATCAAACTGGGCACAGACAGGAAAACTTGTGGTCACTACCCCCAGGGGGGAGAGTCTTCAACATGTTCTGGATAAAGCGAAGAAGATGGGGGAAACAGATGCACTTTCCAGCACAGATCAAAGCGTATTAGCTTTAGCACATCAACTATCGGCGGAAGTTGAAGTGGTGGTCCTAATCTCGGATGACTATGGGGTTCAGAATCTAGCCGATGAACTAGGACTACAGTACATGGGCATGATAACCCCTGGTATCAAACGCAGATTTAAGTGGATAAACTATTGCCCAGGGTGTAGAAAACAATTCGATAAACCTCAACCTGATCACATCTGCCCAATATGCGGTACACAGTTAAAGAGAAAACCAGGAAAGAAAACTAGGCGTCAAGGCGGGAGATAAACTTCCCTGATCCTTTCTTGGAGAGTACTTCATCATCTTTCATGACGACTTTTCCCCTGATTATACTCATAGTGGGCCATCCTCTAACGGTCATTCCATCATAGGGGCTCCATCCGCATGCCGTGATCTGATCCTCGTTGGATATCTCCCTCTCTTTATCCATATCAACGATCACCATATCCGCGTCACATCCGGGAGCCAGCACGCCTTTCCTTGGATATATCCCATATATCTGGGCTGGGCGTTCAGCTGCTATCTCTGAAACCCGTTCAAGACTCAGCCACCCCTCTGATACACCGTTTAACAATAAAGGCAGGAATGTCTCCAACCCGGGCATACCGTTGGGTGCATCAAATATATCCTCTAATCCTGCCTGCTTCCTATCTTTGCCGTATGGGGCATGGTCTGTGGCAACTGTATCTATCCATCCCTCCTGGAGTAATCTTCTTATCTTGGCTTTATCTTCCTTGGTTCGCGGTGGTGGAGCGAATTTATTCCATGGACCATTTTCTTTCACATCTTGCTCTGTAAGATACAGGTACTGTGTACAGGTTTCTACATATGTTTCTGCCCCCTTCATCTTTGCCTTGGCACTATACCAGACGGTCTCAGGAACAGATGTATGCACGATCATTCCCCGGCAACCCGTCATCTCAAGGTAGTCAATAATCCGTTTACCTGCCTCAACTTCAGCGATCCTCGGTCTCCACTCAAGGTGGGCGGCGAAATCCTTGCGCCCCTTATCTCTAAGCCTCTTCCAGTTATCCCTTAGGATTGCGTCATTTTCAGCGTGGATCAAAGCCAATCCACCATAGTCCGCGATCTCCTTGAACCTCTGGATGACTTCACCGTCAAAGGTCTGAGGCCACTTGGGTCCAGCGCTGCTTATGAAAAACTTAGCCCCAGTCGAACCCAATTCATGCATCTCAGTTAAGGCACCGGGGTAACCACTTGCACATCCAGCATGAATACAGAAATCAACATAACTATTCTCCTGCATTGTCTTCTTTTTCAGTTTGAATTCATCGGCATTAAAGCAGCCGAACTGAGTCCCCGGCATCTCCAGCATTGTGGTAACTCCTCCCTTGGCCGCTGCTTTCATCCCTGTTGCAGGGGTCTCAGGCGGGAGAAATGTATGCGCGTGGCCATCAAGTAAACCAGGGAGAACGTATCTGCCCTCAGCGTCAATTACTTTATTTGCTTCAGGTAAATGAATGTCCTTTGCAATTGAAACTATTTTACCATCATCTACAGCTACGCCTGCCTCTGTTATTCCTCTTGGAGATACTAATTTCGCGTTTTTTACTACCAGATCCACAGTCATATAATATACCGACATTTCAATGCCTTCAGGGTATAAATATTCAAGGGTATCCCGTTGATTGAAGTATTTTTAAGCTAGTTCACGCTTTCGGTGAATATTGCAGGTGGAACCATGGACTATGCTATAGAAGCCAATAATCTGACAAAACACTTCGGGGACACCAAAGCACTTAATGGAGCTAGCTTTAAGGTACGGGAGAACGAGATTTATGGTTTAATAGGACACAATGGAGCCGGGAAGACCACCACCCTCAGGATACTCAGCACATTAATTAGCGCTACCTTTGGTTCAGCCAAAATATTCGGTGTTGACGTTGCTGATCATCCAGACCAAGTACGAGAGATATTGAGTTATCTACCTGAGGAGGCTGGAGCATATCAACAACTCAATGGAATAGAATTCCTAGAGTTCATGGCTGGATTCTATTCAAACAATGGGGATGAAATGAATACCATAGTAGAGCAGGGAAAAAAGATCTCCGACCTTGGTGACCGCCTTAACGACAGGGTTAAGACCTATAGTAAGGGGATGCTCAGACGACTCCTTCTCGCAAGGGCGCTTATGATGAAACCTAGACTAGCCATACTGGATGAACCCACCAGTGGACTGGATGTAATACAGAGCGTTAATGTAAGAAACATGATCAGAACCTACGTTGACACCGAAGGGGTTACCATCCTGTTGAGCAGTCATAACATGCTAGAAGTGGAGTACTTATGTCACAGGGTAGCGTTAATCAATCAGGGAGTCGTGGTGGATCAGGGTACGCCTGATGAATTAAAATCAAAATACGATAAACCCAACCTTGAAGAGGTGTTCATGGAGGTGACCACCATTGAATAAACTACTTTCCCTCGTCATAAAAGAGGTCAAAGAACTGGTCCGAGACCCCAAGATACTCGTCGGAGTCATTCTCATGCCTATCCTGATATTCCCGGTTATGGGAAGCGCCATCCAGATTAGCCAGGAATCGGTTCAAAGAGCTGTTAGAGGCGCCAGCTTCGCAGTGTGGACTGATGATGATGGCTTTGTAACAGATGCCTTACTGGATTACCTGTACACCAATAACACCGTGGTACCCATAGAAGCAGATACCCTTGAGGAAGCTCTCACCAAATTCACTGGCACCGATAGCAACGCCTTTGTCTACATCCCAGATGGATACAATGACAACATAACACGGGGTAGACAGGGTTCTGTCAAGATCTATGCCAATCTAAAGGATCTGAACATGGCTGAAACCCAGAGCACCGATCTCGTTTCTAACCTTATTAATATATACAACTATTATTTCAGTATCAGCAAAATCCAGTCTCTCATGGCAAAGGCAGAGGCAATTGGCACTGCAACAGGCTACAGGAATCCCATAACGATAGGATACGCCAGTATATTGAAAGGCAGTGTCCTTGAAATACCTCCCTCCGCCATCTTTAACTTGGTAATGAGTCAATCCATCATGCTTCCGATAATGGTCATGATGATGGTCATGTTCGCCATACAGATGGCGGCAACCAGTATCGCGCTGGAAAAAGAACAGAAAACACTGGAAACTCTCATGACCTTACCCGTTAGCAGAATGACCATACTCGGAGGAAAACTAAGCGGAAGCATTGTGATAGCCATAGCGGGATCAATAAGTTATCTCATCGGCTTTGGCTATTATATGAACTCAGCATTTAGCTTTGTGCCAGAAGCCATGAGCATGAATATCAGTGATATTGACATGGGTATCACTCCCCTTGGCTTTCTTCTGGTTGGTGTCGTGATATTCGTTACGCTGGTATCAGCTTTGGCCATGGCATTGAGTGTGGCTGTATTTGCTGATAATGTGCGTAGTGCCCAGAGCTTCACAGGTGTACTAATAACCCCTATAATGATACCTGCGTTGGTTCTCATGTTTAGTGATATTGAGATGTTACCCCAAACCTTTCAGTACATCATGTTGATAATACCATACACTCACAGCATAATAGCCACAAAGGCAGCTTTCCTAGGAAATTACTTCATAGTGCTGCGGAGCATCTTCTTTATCAGCGTATGGACAGTAGCTGTACTATACATAGCCGCCAAGATATTCAGTACTGAGCGAATAATCACAGCCAGATTCAACTTAGGGGACCTATTCAAACGATTTAGTCGCTGACCTCTAAGACCTTTATTTCTTGGGTGGTTGACAGGGCTTTACCCGTTTTTTCATTCTTTCTCGGTAAGATGATCTTAAACGTTGTACCTACGCCTTCATCAGATTCTACGAATATATTTCCGTTATGCGCATCCACTATTCGGTTGCATACTGCTAAACCGAGGCCAGTTCCCTTAGCCTTAGTGGTGAACAATGGTGTAAACAGCTTACCCATATTCTCCTCAGAAATACCAACACCTTTATCTGAGATAGTTATAATGCTACTATTTCCTTCCTTAGAACCACTTACTGTGAGTTCTCCACCCTCTGGCATAGCCTGAACCGCATTTGTAAGGAGGTTCACGATAACCCTTCTGAAATAGTTATCATCCTAGTGGAGCGTTTTTGAGTAATTTTCAAAGGTGACGGATACAGTGATGTCTTTACCCAGTTCAAGGGTCTCCAGCACATCCATAACCATGTGCTCAAGGTTCACCTCTCCCCGTTGAAGATCAATTGACTTGGAGAAATCTTGGAGATCCGAGACAATCTTATTCATATACTGGGTCTACATTCCCAGATTCTCCTCTATGGATTCAATCTCTTTTACATAAACATCCATATCATCAATTACCCTCAGTTTCCCGGCTAGACGCCTTATACGTGAGCCTAGCATATAGATGACTTGAAGTGGATTTCTCAGATCATGTACCACCATGGCTGCTGTCTCACCTATGGTAGCCATCCGCTCTCTTTTAGTTAATAGATCCTGATATTCGTTGATGGTCTGCAACATCTCGTCAATATCTGAGCTAAGCCTAGAGATTTCATCGTTACCAGCCATGCAGATAGCTTTAGACTCTAGGGATCTGGGTCGATGTTATTAACTTCATCACTGAGCCCCAGAACTCTCTCCAGAACCGTTTTGTTGATCAAATAGATGAATAAAATACCGCTAAAAACCATAATCCCCATCATGGCTGCGTAGAAATAGAATACAGTGCTCTCCCCTTGATGATAGATATCTCGGAAGCCTCAGAGAGCAAGACAATCCGAAGTTTTATACCTTCTAGATAAAGACATCTCCAACACGGTAAGAGATAGTCTGCAGATGGGTCTTCAGTTAATGCAGGAGGCAAAAGACTTGGAGAATACCCGAGAGTCATTGAATCGCTATATGAAGGCGTTACAAACTTTCAGAGCTACATGGAGTTACTACCTGAATGAAGAGCACTCGAACACAATTAATGTATTAGAACCCGTGTCCGAGACTAGTTTACCAGAGCATAAATCCGATGAGGAGATCATGGAAGAGATACTGAAAAGTAAAACCAAACTTTTAGAACGTTTCCATGAGAATATTGAAGAATCGTACTCCAGCTTATATAATGAGATAGAAGAGATGATGGAGTTATTACCCCATGAAGACTCCAAAAAAGTACAGTATACTTTCATAAAGGCTCAACAAAAACTGGATCACATAAGAAACAAGATAAAGAACGGAGAAATTGATGAAGCCATAGAGTCACTGGACTCTGACTTGGTTACTCTTGAAGAAGACTTAGATTATCTCAATGACAAAAATGCTTCCAAGACATTGAAGAAAATAGAAAAAATGGATCACGAGGCTCAGAAGCTCAAGATCGAAAAGGAAAAGAAGGAGAAAAAAGGCGAAGACACTACCATAGAAGAAAAAAAGATCAAAGAGATAAAAGAAGACATAGGAAAAGTCAAAGAAGAGCACAAAAACAATAACGGTAAATCAAAAGGAAAGGACAAGAAAGAGGATAACTCATCAAACAACAATAAAGATAATAAACCAGACAGGAATAAAGACAAATAACCGTCACAGTTATCATTAATTGAACGAATTGAATAAGGTTTTAATAATTCAAAACGATCCCCCTGAAACTCTTGGGTTATACGAGAAATACCTAGAAGAAAACTCAGAACTCACTGTACTTCACGCATATGATATGAGACCTAAAGATGTTTTTCCCCCTTTACAGCAGTATACCCACTTCATAATTGGGCCAACCCCAATAAGCGCAAATGATGCCCTGAACCATGATTTCCTAAGAAAAGAATGGTCATATCTTGAGGATATAATTGAGTCAAAAAAACCCTGTTTAGGGGTCTGTTGTGGTGCTCAGATATTATCCAAGATCCAGGGAGGAAACGTAAAGAAGAGTCCAAGTAAAGAAATAGGATGCTACACGACGACTCTAACCCCAGAAGGTCTTAATGATCCCTTATTCAAAGGCTTTCCAGAGAAATTCCCCGTTTTCCACTGGCACAGTGACATGTTCACATTACCTACAAATGGAGAACTATTAGCAACTGGGGATCCTTGTCCTATTCAAGGATACAGGAAAGACAATGTGTGGGGTGTAATATTTCATTTAGAGATTACCGCAGAGGACGCTGAGAGATGGGCTTTCGCTTATCCAAATGAACCTAAAGCCATTGGAAAGACACGTAAACAAGTATTGGAGGAGTGCCGTCTATACGAGGATAAGATGTGTGTTTTAGCGGAAAAAATAATGAAAAATTTTCTTCAACAGAAATAAATCCTATTTTTTAATACCTTTTTTTATGTGGTTTTGTTCTTGTTTTTTCTTTATTCTTTTATAAATTGCTACAATACCCTTAATAATAGTGATTGATTATTTTACAAACACGAGATTTCCCTCCAGAGTTCACAGAATTTTGATTAAAGGGAGATTTCAAAGTGGTCAAAATGTCGAATAACATCATCTACGTTGGAAAGAAACCATTACTGAACTATTGTCAAGCGATCATCCAGACGCTTCACGACAATGACACCGCAAAACTACTAGCCAGAGGCTCAGCTATCAGCAGAGCCGTAGACGCCGTAGAGGTAACACGAAACAGGTACCTAAATGGAGTCGAGATAAAATCAATTGAGATTGGAACCGATGAGCTAGAATCATCAGACGGAGAGATGCGAAACGTTAGTAACATGACCATCATACTGGAGAAAAACGATCAATAGCGGAGGTGAGACTTTTGGAAGGTGAAGTTACACGATGGCTGGATGGAAGAGGATACGGGTTCATAGAGATAGAAGATGAGGAAGACGATGTATTCGTTCACTATTCAGAGTTAGATGAAACACATGCACTAATGAAAGGCCAAAAAGTCGAGTTCGAACTTGAGAGCACAACAAAAGGCCCTCGTGCAGTGAACGTCAAAGTCCTCGGCTAAACAAATAGGACCTAATTAGAATTTCCTCCTCTCTGAGGAGCAAAGATTCATGGACGCCCAAAAGGTGTCTCTACGATTAAAAATGTGAGGTGAAAAAATGAGTTCAAAAATCACCAGGAAGAAAGGCCAAAGCGGTAGAGCCAAATCCGTGGAATGCGCCCAGTGTGGTGCCCTAGTACCACGAGATAAAGCCATAGCTAAGAGAAGACATGGTTTACCGCTTAATAGGCGGCTTATCAAGATCCTGAAAGATCAGGGTGCACGTATTCACTCTGGTAAGAACACAGTGTATTACTGTGTCTCTTGTGCTAAGCACCGGAAATACGTCTAATATTTCTCTTTATTAGTTTTCAGGCTCATATTCTTTGCATGTTCTTTTCATTATCACTGATTCTATGTAACCTAGTTTTTTACAGTAGCAGAACTCGTCCAAACTAAATCCCCTGTTTTCTAGTATGTTTACTATTTCCTTGTTTTCTTGGCTTAGATAGAAACGTGTCTCTTCATCAATTTTCATGGCATGTTTACAGAGTCCGCAGGTAACCATCATCTTTTATCTGGTTTAATATATTAAGACATTACTGGAAAACGTTATACCCTACTATAACAACTAGCCCAGACAAGTTGAAGCTAAAAGGCGTAATATTCGATCTTGACAGTACCTTGATACAAACTAAGATAGATTTCGTGGAAATGAAGACACGAATGATTACCCTATTGGAGAACTACGGGCATCCTGAGGGAACATTGAGCCCCACTGATCAAACAACGGTACAGATAATAGAGGACGCGCAGCTTGAGTGGGAGAAACAATCTAAACCCAAAAATGAATGCGATAGTCTAGTGGAACAGATTGAACAGATCATGAATCAAGGTGAGTTAAAAGCAATAGCCAACCTAGTGGAAATACCTGGTGCTAGACAAGCCCTTAAAACATTGAAGGAGAAAGGACTAAAACTAGCTATTCTTACCCGGAGTCACCATGCATACGCTGTTCAGGCTATGAAAAAATTGGGTGTCTATAATCTGTTTGATGTTATTTTAGGTAGACATGAGACGCCTGAGCCAAAACCCTACAAGGGAGCTATTGATCATACTGTGAAATTGATGAATCTATCAGTGGATGAGGTTGTCATGGTGGGAGATCACCAGATAGACCGTGATAGTGCTAAAAACAGTGGTTGTATCTTCATTGGTGTAGCAACGGGTCGGAGAGGGATGGGGAGTTGGGTGAACGAAGAGCCGCCAGAACATTTCATTCCATCGGTGGCTGATCTGCCCTCCTATCTAGAGACCATAGATGTTATATAATCACAAAGATTTTTAACCAAATCATTATCCTATAGACTAAATCCTGCATTATTCAAGGTGTGATGGTAATGAGCAAAGCAGAAGAATATAAAAAGAAACTTGAACAAGCTAAACAGATTCTTAGCATGATAGCTGATGATAATACGACCCCAAGAAATATTCGAAGAACAGCGAAGAGCGCAGCAGACATGCTTGATGACCCCAGCTTGAGCATCGCGGCAAGGGCAGCTAACAGTATAAGCGTCCTTGAGGAGATCAGTCAGGATCCAAATATGCCCATGTACAGTCGTACCAGAATCTGGAACGCCATTAGTGTTCTTGAGGGCATCCGCGACTAACCCCCTTTTCTAACCTAGACAATAACCGTATATTACATATTCAAGATACTTACTATTCCTTTTTTATACTTCTAAGTCTACCATATTACTGGTGGATTAATGGAGGCATACGCCCTCAATACACCTTGGTCCAAACATTTCACATGGGAAGACCTTTCCACTTTAGCTGTTTGCTTAGCACTAGATCTACTTGACTATATGGTGCCTTTCCTGGCTACACCAATATACGGGGATTTCCTAGATTTCACAGGTATTGCATTCTGTGTATTATTCTTTAACTGGATTGGAGCGATAACTATTATTGAAATAATACCTGGATTAGATATCGTACCTTTTTACAGTATAACCTGGTTGATATGGTACCTTAATACAAGTAGGGAACGTCGTATACGTCTTGAACAGGAACTGGAGCAGTGGAAATAGAATACTAAAACATACCATGACTCCATAAGAATCTATAAACAGGTCACAGAGTTCAACCCATGAAGCTACTGGAGATATTCAAACCCGAGATATGGTTAACTGCCCTCGCCACATTGATCTTTATACCCATGTGCCGTGTACTCGGAAAAAACAGCAACTTTGCTCTCTTCAGGTTCAGCCTCATGTTCACATTACTAATCGCAGGTATCTATCTCTACGCCTACTGGGATATGCGTTCAAAAAAACCAAGTTAATGAACTCCTTAGGAGCTTGATTTGTTAAATATAGTTGATAGTATCTACTTAACCCTTTTAATATCCGAATGATACTGAGATGATACAAAATAGAGTGTGTTTGATTTGTGTGGGATATTTGGATGTATAATTCGTGACGGGCAGGCTGTCAAGCTAATAACTGACGGATTGAAACGGCTTGAATATAGAGGATATGACAGCACAGGTGTAGCAATTATAGATAAAGGTCAAATGGACATCCGCAAGGATAAAGGAAGAATTGAGAAAGTAGTATCTGATCTCAATATCCTTGAGATGAAGGGTAAGATCGGTTTAGGTCATACTCGGTGGGCCACTCATGGTGCCCCCGCAATGGAGAACGCTCATCCTCACACGGATGGAAGCGGCTCCATAGCGCTAATCCACAACGGTGTAATCGAAAATTATCTTGAATTAAAAGAAGAACTATTGGAAAAGGGACACATATTCAAATCACGGACAGACACCGAGGTAATCCCCCACCTAATAGAAGAGGAGATGAAAAACGATACTGGGTTACAAGGAGCCATGCTTCGAGTTCTACGTCGTCTTAAAGGCTCATACGCCATAGTGGTGTTGAGCACCCATGAACCGGATAAGATCTACTGTGCCCGCAACGAGAGCCCTCTAGTTCTAGGCATATCTGATAATGGAACCTACTGCGCCTCTGATGTTCCGGCTCTCTTACCCTATACTAATCAGGTTAACTATATGCGGAACGGGGAGATGGCCATACTGGATATTGATGGTTATAATCTTATCAATATCAGCGATGGATCTGAGATCGAGCGACCAACCACCGAGATCACATGGAGCTCGGAGATGGCTGAGAAACAGGGATACAAGCATTACATGCTAAAGGAGATACATGAACAACCAACTAGTTTACGTGATGGATTAAGGCTACAGGAGAGATACTTGGACCTATTAACCCAGTTCCTTGACCGTGGTAAAGAGGTTTTCCTAGTCGCGGCCGGTACAAGCTATCACAGCTGTCTCGCTGGTTCATATCTTTTCTCAAAACTAGCTCGGCTAACCACTTTCCCCGTTGTCTCCTCAGAGTTCATGGAGCGGTACGGTTCAACAGTGGGTATTGACTCAATAATATTGACTGTGAGCCAATCCGGTGAAACATATGATACATTAAAAGCTATTGATCATGCCCGTATGAGAGCCTCAACGGTACTGGGGGTCACCAATACGGTGGGTTCAACTCTTACCCGGGTCTCCAGGGCTTACCTTATACAGCAGTCAGGACCAGAGATTGGTGTAGCAGCGACTAAGACGTTTACATCACAGGTCTTGGTGTTGGCTCAGATGGCGTTAAGATTAGCCAAGAACCGGGGTAAGCTATCCCAGGATGAGCTGGATGATTATGATGAAAAATTACACATGGTGCCAGACTGGGTCGAGGAGACTATAGAGACAACTGAGGAAAAGATAAAGAAACTGGCTAGGGATCATTTGGATGAGGAGTTATTTGTTTTCCTTGGTCGCGGTATCAGCTCAGCTACTGCAATGGAGGGCAGGTTGAAGCTACTGGAGATCACATATGTTCCTTCACTGGCTTATCCAGCTGGGGAGAGTAAACATGGACCCATCAGCATCATCGAGGAAGGAGTAACCTGTGTCTTCGTATGTCCACGAGGAGACACTCACAGTCATATCGTTGGTAGTATAATGGAGATGAAAAGTAGAGGTGCTCGTATCGTATCCATCTGTGAGAAGGGAGACAACGAGATTAAACAGATAAGTGACGAGGTGATTGAGATGCCCAAAGGAATACCTGAGGAATTATCGCCAATCGTATACATTACGCCACTCCAGTTATTTGCATACCACTTGGCTGTAATGAAAGGCTTGGATCCTGATAAGCCGAGAAACCTTGCGAAGAGCGTCACAGTGCCCTAAGCTCACCTTTTTTAATCTCCATCGCCACCATTCTTCTGATACAATTTGTTGAACGTAGAATCTATAAGAGACGATTTTCCTATACTTGAAAAAGGATTGATATATCTTGATAGCGCCGCCAGTAGTCTAACTCCTGAGCAAGTGGTGCTCAAGGAGATGGAGTTTTACCGTGAGTACCGGGCTAATGTTGAACGCGGTGTGCATAGATGGAGCCAAATGGCTAGCGAAGAGTATGAGAAAGCCCACGAGGAGGTAGCCCAGTTCATAGGTGCTCCGGGGAAATCTAACGTGGCTATGCTTCGGAACACCACTGAGGCCATTAATCTGGTGGCTAATAGCCAGGACTGGAAGAAAGAAGATAAGATCGTCACAAGCGTCATTGAACATCATAGTAACTTCATCACTTGGTTAAGGGTAAGGCAGAGACACGGGACAGATGTGGAGGTTGTTTATAGTGATACTGAGGGCATATTCGATTTGGCTGACTGGGAGAAGGCAATCGATGACTCCACCAAGCTAGTTGCGGTTACTCATGTCTCCAATGTCTTGGGGTGCATAGTTCCCATAGAAGAGATAATCGAGATAGCCCATGAGCACGGCGCCAAGGTGCTAGTTGATGGAGCCCAAGGTATTCCTCACATAGAGACCAATGTACAAGATTTGGGTGTGGATTTCCTTGCATTCAGTGGTCATAAGATGCTTGGGCCCACGGGGTCAGGTGGATTGTATATCGCTGAACACGAGATACCCACAACCGAGCCCTTGTGCATCGGAGGAGGAACCATAGCAGACGTTAGCATCGATGACTACGTCCTAGCTGTACCGCCCATGAAATATGAAGCAGGTACACCAGCCATCGCCCAAGTTATAGGTCTGGGTGCTGCATGCAGATATCTGGACCAAGTGGGTATGAATAATATCGAGGAATGGGATCTGAAACTGGCTAACAGGCTTCTGGATGGTTTGAGTGAAATAGATGGTGTTGAGATTTATGGACCAAAAGACCCCAAGCAGCGGGTTGGATTAGCAACATTCAACATCGAGGATATGAATCCCCATGATGTAGCATTAACTCTTGACTTGGAGTATGATGTGGCTACTCGCAGTGGTCACCACTGCGCGTTGCCCTTGATGAAGGAGTTATACCACCTGAACCAGGGAAACGTAAGAGCCTCAACATATCTATATAACACGGTAGAGGAGATCGATCACCTTATCTCTGCCGTCGAAGAGATAGCCACTGGCTAACTCTCCATTTTTTAATACTCGTACAGGTTCTCATATGGTAATATGAGATACATGGACTCTATTCTAGACTCGATAGGAAATACGCCTCTTATAAAGCTGAATAAGGTTTCTAATACTGGTAATGTTTTCGTCAAAGCCGAGTATCTGAATCCAAGCGGAAGCCTGAAGGATCGCATAGCCCTTGAGATGATACGCGGCGCAGAGGAGAAAGGTTTGCTGAAACCAGGTTACACCATAATCGAGGCAAGCACAGGTAATACAGGAACTGCTCTCAGCTTCGTAGGCACCCAG
>WJJC01000141.1 GCA_014729945.1 Candidatus Bathyarchaeota archaeon | reverse complement strand
GTCTCAATGTTTCTCATTAAGATTGGTGAATGGCGGGTATTAACTAGATACGATAATAGGAAAATTGTTTGATAAAGTAAAGGTTAGGGTTAGTTCTTTTCTTTTAGTTCTCTTTGTCTCATAGGCATTTTGTCTATTTCTTTGAATATTTTTTCCGGGTTTACTGGTATGTTCCACGAGTTTTTAGGTTGGCCGTCTAGTCCAAATAATATGACGTGGTCCTGTTTGTCTTGGTATTTGGTTTTTAACTGTGTTAATTCATGGGTGGTATAGGGTTCTTGGGTTATGTTGAAGCCGATTAGTAATAGTTTTCTTTCACGTACCAGGGGGATAACTTTGTCTAATAGTTTCTTCTGTGCTTTTACCTTATCAGGGTCCTGGCTAAGTACTATGAGTATTCGGTTTTTCCATCTGTACTCTTCTAGCATATATGGTCACCTTTACATGTTTTTCCAGTAATCTCGGTCTCCACATACAGCGGTTACTGCGTCCAGGTCCATCAGTTCCTCAGGATAGGGATTGTAGAATGTTTGTTGGGATAGGTACTCTTGCCCTGTTCTTGCTATCCAGGATCGAATTATATCAACGGGTACAATAAGAGGTATAACTCCGTCTCTATAGAGTTCTAGCTGATGGATAAAGAAATCTATCTCATCCATGTTTAGGGTAGTCTCAAAGTATTCTAGGCTTTTTTCAAGAGTTTTAGCGTAGGAAAGACAATCAGGAGCCTTGGATAATGAATCATATAGATACTCTTTGTATTCTGGGAGTATCTGCTCTAAGTTGTCTTTCATCAATAATTGAGCCATTTCTATCTGGTTTTGGATATTATAGATATTCAGCTGCAATTCATTTCGTAGATGGAAATCTTTTAGTTTTTCAATACTGTTCTCCGTTAAGGTTTCTCTGTAATCGGCTAAGATGAATAATTTTCTAAGATAATGATCTTTTATTACACCATTATTTAGCCGCATATCCTCGTCCAACGCTAGATGCCCGAATCGTTCTTTGACACGGGAAGCGAATATTCCGGAGCTGCGTCCAACTACGGGCGATCTGCCTGCTTCTGCGTATACTTTTACCCTTGTTAATCCGCTGCTGGGGGAACCGGTGCGTAGAATAAAACCGTCAACATCGTCTAGTGTATCCAGGAATCGATCTGAGAACTTTGTCATTGTTTCCGTATAGTCATTACCTGTTTTAGGTTGTATTAGATGTACACCATCGTCTTTTTTAACCAATCTTAGGGTATCACGGGGAACACCAAGACCAATACCGGTTTCTGGGCAGACAGGAAATGCTTCTACATGATTTAATAACTGTTTTACGAAATCATTCCTGATCATCTGACCATTATACCTTACTGGCTCAAACTCTATGCATTTACTGATAACAACCCTGGGTCTTGGATACATGAATAATTATAATTATAGATTGTATTTAGAAGTATCCAAAACTAAGAGGATACTAGCTCGCCGATTCCGAGTTATAAGGATTGAATATCATCTGTGAAGATTTGTATAAAAATATTGATTCAGTAATCATATAAAATATCTTTAATTAATAGTAAGCAGGCTATCATGTAACAAAAAAAATTCTGGTTCTATATGGTTTAAGGGTTATCGATTTTGTAGAAGATAAAGACCGGGTTCTCTGCGCTGCTGAATTGATATATGAGGGTCTCTTGCTCGAGGGGTTATGGTTCCGTGTTTGAGTTCTCCACCGCTGAATCCCTCAGCGTCTATAATGCTTATTTCGTTGATCTTGAGTGCGGTTTCCATGGCGATGGGATCTTGGTTGTTTTCTAGTGTTTTGTATATATTTTTGTATTTATGGTTGATGATAAGAAGATTCAGTTATTTCTTCTTGTTTTAGTTACCGATATTATTTTCTCTCTATATTCTAGTGAGTCGTTTTTGATTTTTTCCCATTTATCGGTATCTGTGTTCCATCTCCAGCGTCCTTTTAGTAATGGGTTTTTCTCTGCTTTTTTCAGGTTTTCTTTATCTATATTTTCTTCTCGGATTTGTTCTTCAAAAGACTCTTGTACTGCGTCCCATTCCCATAAGTCTACCCATATTACGTTTTTTCCTTTGAGAGTTTCTTTAAACTCTTTTCCCTGTTTTTCGTGTTGTTTTTTCAGCGATTCTACTCGTTTACGTTCTTTTTCATTAAATAAATGCTGGTAAATTACATGGAGGTAATCTTCTATGTCTTTTTCGCTGATGTAAAAGTCTTTTTTTACGTGTTTATTGATTTGTATTATTTCAGTCGGTATAGCTGTAAACGGTGGCTTAGTGAACAAGTCCTTCCCATATTTACTTATTATTTCTTCAATATATTGGTTGAACTCTTCCTGAGAAAGCTCGGTTATTTCACCGGGGTTAGATGGAGGTTTAGTTGTAGCACCTTCTTTTATTCCATCCATAACCATTTTAACAATTTTTTCTTGGATCTCTTGATATACGGTTTGTAATTTGTCTTCTGGTTCTTTTTTTCCTGTTCGTTCCTCCTGTGTCATATCACGTTCATGGTAAGAAGGCTGAGGAGTTACAGGCTTTTTACTTATATCTGGTTCTGACCCTGGTCTTTCCTCAGTTGTTATACCTTTTTCAGGATAAGTAGTGTCCTCTGGGGTGGTTGGCTCCATTCTAGTACTGATTTTTGTTACACGTGAAGGCTCACCCTTGTCATCAAATTGATCGACCTCTTCCACTTCTCCTGATACGAATTGCTTTCCACCCTTATCTTCTAGTTCTACTCTGGTTTCCTCTGTTTGTTCAGGTCTACCCGCCATGTCTACGCTTTCAACCGTTTCTATCGTACCTGAATCAAATTGCTTCCTATCCGGTTTAGGTTCATGTATTCCTGTTCGTTCCTCCTGTGTCATATCACGTTCATGGTAAGAAGGCTGAGGAGTTACAGGCTTTTTACTTATAT
>WJJC01000140.1 GCA_014729945.1 Candidatus Bathyarchaeota archaeon | reverse complement strand
TCCGGATAAGAAGCCGCTGGACCTGGAGCTGCCGGGTATCGAGCAGATGGAACCCGAGGTGTATGTTCCGGAGCCAGAGGATGATACACGTGTACCCAGTAAACAGAAGAGTAGCACCAAGGTACTCTACCCCGATACGGGGAAACGTCAACAGTATAAGATAACCCGTGAGATGCTGCACGTGGAGATCAAGTACAGTAAGGAGAGCCTGAAGGAGGCTATTCACAGTTGCCGACGATACATTGTGGGGACACAGCCTCTCTTCGTTGTCATTAGCATGATCGAAGGAGCGCGTATACAAGGGATAGTGGAGGGCGTTAAGGAGCTGCATAAATATATGGGCCGGGTTGCTGGGCGTCCTAATATTATATTTTTCAATGTTCAGGGTTATAATATCGCGGCTCAGAACGACTCAGAGAAGATCGCGGCAGGTTTCCTAACATATCATACTAAGAGTCATTACGAGTTTCTGCGTAACATGGGGGTTACCGTGCTTAACTGGGATCCCATTGAGGAGAGCTTCGCGAGCGCGTTACAGCGACAGAAGGTGGGTGGATGAGAGAGGGATTCGTCAGAACCTTAGAGGCGCTGGTGGCTACAGCTGCGACATATATGGCAGCCGTAACCATGGTGCAGACTACCCTCTATAACAAATTACTGGGCAAGATATCCAACAGCTTCATCGGGCCAATAATAGATCCCTATATGCCCTACGTCAACATCACAGTTATACTACTGGTCTTATTCGTGGCTTTCAGCTTCTGGAGGAAGGGGGACGAGGTGTGGTTCGGCAGGTTGTTCAGCTTGAATATGCTCATGTTTTTCCCCAGTGTCCTGGATTTCAGTACCTTCAACTGGGTTGGGCTCATATTTAATTTGCAGCCGACGCCGGGGGTTACACATGTCTGGGTGTTCAGCGTAGGGCTGCTTCTTCAGGTATCGTATTTGTTGCTTAGGTACACTGTGCGGTTCAGGTACGTCAGGGAGGAACTTCTGGGGAGGGGGGCCGCTGAGGTTGATATTAATAATATTACACGTGGACAGGTGAGTTACCTGGTTTTGCTGGTGACTGTAACTGCGGGGTTAACGGCGGGTATATACTGGGTGTTACCGTACATGACGCTGGTGTCTGTGAATCTGCTCTCAGGGTTACCGGCGCCCCATATATACGTGGGGTTCATAGTGGTTCTGGTGATGGCAGCGGCTATGGTGACGTATCTGAGAACCGGCTCTAAGGAATAAGGATCAATACAGTTTTTCATACCAAAGGGTATTACGTATTATGCGTGGATTCATTAGAGCGGTATATCCGGGGAGTTTTGACCCAGTCACTTATGGGCATATTGATATCATTAAGCGAGCTGCGGAGCTTTTTGATGAGGTTATTGTGGCGGTTGGTGAGAACCCGAATAAGGATCATATTTTCAGCAGTGAGGAAAGGGTAAAGTTTCTGGAGTCATGTCTCAGCGGGCTGGATCTGGATAATATTCAGGTTGAGTCTTTTAGTGAGTTGCTGGTTAATTTTGTGCGGAGAAAAGAGGCAAGAGTAATCATACGTGGTATGCGTGCTATAACGGATTTTGAACGTGAGTTTCAGATGGCGCTAGCCAACATGGATATGGCTCCAAAGGTGGAGACGGTTTTCCTTGTAACCCGGCCCAGGAGTATGCCGGTGAGTTCGAGTCTAGTTAGGGAGATAGCTTACTATGGTGGAGATGTCAGCAAGTACACTACTGAGATGGTTGAGAAAGCGTTAAAGAAGAAATATGAGAGTTAGAGGATATCCCCTGGCTCATAACTTGCTTCTTTTAAGTATTCTTTGAGTAGGGGATTGGCTTTTTCAAAAACGGCGTCAATCTGGGACTCAGCGTTCCCTAAGAAGTGGCGCTTATCCTTCAGTAATTCCTTTAGTATGGATTCAGTTAACCCGGCTTCTCTGAATAATGGTTCCTGGCTAAGTTTCTCCATTAGTTTGTTGGTCTCGGCTCCCTCCTCCTTCATCCGCAACGCCTCGGCTACGGCGTGTTTCTTGATGATACTATGTGCCTGTTCACGACCTATTCCGTGTTTGAATGCTAGGGATAGTATCTCGGTGGTGGCAAGGAAGGGCAGGTATCTTTCTACTTCCTTAGAGATGACCTCGGGGTATGCCCCCATCTGGTTGAGCACGGTTAGGTTGGTCTCCAGTAAGCCATCAGTGGTGTAGAATGCGTCAGGTATGAGTACTCTTCTTATGGCTGAGCAGCTTACATCTCCCTCCTCCCACTGGTCCCCTGAGAGACGGGATCCTCCGTCAACATACATCTTCAGTAGGTTGCTGAAGGCGCAGATGCGCTCGGTGCTTCTGGTATTCATCTTATGGGGCATAACGCTGCTGCCTACCTGACCCTTGACGAATCCCTCGGTTACCAGCTCGTATCCGGCCATGAGTCGTATGGTCTTGGCGAAGCTCTCACACGCGGAGGCCAGTGTGGATAGGTGGAGTAATAGCTTGTAGTCTAGGCTTCGGGGGTAGACCTGGCCTGTGGAGCTTAATAGATTCTTGAACCCGTATTCTTTTGCGACTTGTTTTTCGAGTTCCTGTGCCTTCTCCTCTGAGCCCAGTAGGGTGGCCATATCGAACTGGGTTCCTACGGCTCCTTTGATGCCCCTCATGGGGTATTCCTCGATGAAGTGCTTGAACTCTTGTAGGTGGATCAATAATTCCTCGGCCCACATGCTGAACCGTTTACCTAGTAATGTGGGCTGGGCGGCCTGGTGATGAGTACGTGCGGTTAATACTATTCTATCATATTCCCGGGCCTTGTCCAGCATGTGTCTTAGTACGCTTACGTATTTCCCGAATACCAGCCTCATGGCTTCCCTGATCTGGATCTGTTCAATGTTATCCGTCAGGTCGCGGCTGGTCATGCCCAGGTGAATATACTCGTAGCCACCAGCGTTTTTGCAGAAGGATTCGATTTTTGCCTTTACGTCGTGTTTGGTTCGTCGCTCAATCTCCTCAATCTGTTTGAGATCTATTTCGTCTACCGCGTCCTCGTAGCCTTGGATGGCTTCACTTGGTACGTCTAAGCCTAGGTCTCGTTGGGTTTTTAGTATGTTGAGCCAGAACTCTCTTTCCAGTCTTGTTTTTTCCTCTTCGCTGAAGATCTTGTTCATTTTGGGTGTGGCGTATCGTTTGCTGAGGATATTTTGGTTCATGAGAGGTTCTTTGAATAATTAACGGTTAAGAGATATAACACAAATGGTTAATCCGGAACACCGGTCTTCTCATCTAATCGTATAATAAGTTACAGGTAATAGTCGGAAAAATTTTTTCCTTATAGCTAGTAGCACACTATAACGGAAAAAAAATAAATAGATGCTGATGCCGCTATTTTAAGTGGTATTAGGGTAATTATTTTTAATTTGAATGATAGTATGCTGTAATTTATATGGATGTGCCGGTTACCAAGAGACCACATGATGAATTAAGAGCATGGATCTACAAGGTGAGTATATTATGAAGGATTACATCGCCGTGACAGCGGCACGTAACGAGAAGAAGCTGGATAAACACATTGAATCAGTGCTAAACCAGAGCATTCCACCAGCTATCTTTATCCTTGTAGATGATATGAGTCAGCCACCAATAGAGAGAAGCGACTGTGTTGTTATACGCAGCAACCAGCCTAGAATATCGACACGTGGAGTAAACCAGTCAACCGCCATAATGCTGGGGGTTAAGAAAGCCACCCAGTTACACCCAGGGTGGAGATTTCTTCTTAAACTCGACGCCGATGCGTTAATTCCTTGTAACTATGCGGAGAAAATGATAGAATACCACAGGGAGCATCCTAATACTGGGATCAGCAGCGGAGTCTCCAACACAATGACGTGGCACCAGCAGAAACATAGACCAAGTGATGCGGCGAAGATGTTCACCCGTGAGTGCTGGGATACGATAGGTGGTTATACGATTGGAAACGGTTTTGATACACACGCCACGTTAAAGGCTATAATGTATGGGTTTAAACCCAGGATCAACTATGATGCCGTATTCACAGAGACCCGGCCTAATGTGAAGACAGGTTTAGCGAGGTGGAGCCAATCAGGGAGAATCCGTGCAGAGTGGGGTTTCCCTTTATGGCATACTGGACTTGCTGCAGGTAAGAACATAGTTAATGGACTGCCATTGTTTCTGGGGCCATTAACAATGATATTATCTCACGCGCTTTACAGGGGTGATGAATCCATGTTTCCAAGGAAGTGGATAAACGATTATGCACGCTGGGAGTTGAAAAACATTGTTAAGAGATTAGTGGCTTAATTTTGAGATTTTTTCAATTATATTCTTAAAATATGGTGAAAAGGGACCGAAAATAGGGGCTAGTTCTTTTATCCGTCTATAATCTTGTTTAGTAAGAACTTTTAACGATATAACCAGAACAAGGTAAAGGAGCAGGGATAAAATTCCGCCTAGAATTAGTTCTATCCAGGGGTTATAAAGGGTCCTTGAAAAAGTGTACCATATGATTAAGGAAAGTGAGAGTCCGGATAAGAATAACTTTATTGAACTAGTAAAGTCAGGGTAAAAATTGAAAATAGTGTGTATACGCTTTATGGCGTATATTTTGGAAACACCTATTCCAGCTACAAGTAGGGTTAGTGCACCTATAGCACCATATTTAGGTATAATAATTACCGAGGGTAGTACGGTTACAGAAAATTGAATTAACTGTATTATGAGGGTTTCTCTTGTGAGTTTTTGACTGTTTAGAAGAGGTATGTTGCTGAGTGAACCTATTCCAGTGTAAAGATATACAATCATATACAGTTTCAGATATGTTGGAGCATATTGATAATCTGTTGAAAAGAGGGCTTCGATAATTTGTCTAGATAGCGCGATTATAGTAAAAACTATTGGATATATGAATAAGCTGGCGTATTTTATACTGTTTCTATAAACGAATTTTAAGTCCCTTTTATCTGATAGTTTGCTTAGAAGGGGAAAAATCGTGGTTCTGATGGGTAGGTAAACAAAGGAGATGAGGCTTGAGAACCAGAATACTACTGTAAAGTTACCGGTTATTTCCTCTCCAGCATGGATACCTAGAAGAAAGGTTAGGATTTGGGGTCTTACACTTGTAACTAAATTTGCTAAATATATTGGACCCCCAAAGCTTAGGAATAAGATTAGGGCTTGTTTGTGGTTTATATCTGTATCAGTCCTTTTTTCTTTTCTATATAATAGATAGATGAGGATTAGTCCAGAGATTCCTGTAAGTAGGATAGGCCCAGCTTCCCCGATAACGCCGCCTATTGCGCCGTAGCCTAGTAGAACTAGAAAAGGGGAAGCTATACCCTTTAGAAAGGTATAAAATATTCTTAGCCCACCTCTGAGCTCCATTCGTTCATAGCCTTCTGTTACGCCATAGGAGGCAAAGAGGAGGGCTCTACCGATTAGCGCTATTGATAGTAGTTTTATTAGATATCCGAGTTCTGGTGCATTGTAGAACGTGTTTGCGATATAATCAGCGGATAGTATCAGAAGGGAGGTTAGAAGGATGGATGAGGTTATTGAAAGGGCAAGACCGGATTCGATTATTATTTTAACGTTTCCTGTCTTATCTAGGTGTTTGTTTTCACTGATGTATTTGGTTAGAGTGTCTTTTATCCCGAAGTCTTGGAATATCTGAACTAGGGTAACAATGGAGTTTGCTATGCTTAGAAGCCCCCATTTATTTGAACCTAGTACACGAGCTACTACGACCATACCAATAGCCAGCAAGATGGTTGATAATATTTGGGAAAAAGCTAAAGTAACGCTTCCTTTTGCGGAGCGTTTTAGGTTGTATTTGAAATCATCATCCATACAAGTTTGCCTTTCTATTTCTAGTTGCTTTAAGATTGTTCAAGTAATAAATAAAATCGATAGATCACCAATTGTTATCTTCTTCGTATTCTAACTCTATTAGTAATTCACCGGCTATTTTTTTAAATAGTTTCTTGTCATGTTCGGTGTATTCGTTTTTCCATCGCTCATAGGATGATTTGTCTATGGGTTTTTGGGCTTTGATGTTTTTTGGCATTTTTTCTTTTTTTCTGGTCGTTGATTTAATTTTATAGTAGTTTAGTATATTCGCGTCCCATGGTTCCTTGAGGAAATTCAGTGTAGGTCTTATGGTTTCCTCAGGGGTTATTATTAGGTCTTCATATTTAATCTCGTAATATCTTGGATCGCCACGCCATTTCATGCCTTCTTGAACGTCATGAACCCATCGTTCTATGCATTCCTTCAAGGGATTATTTGTGTCAAGCTCAATTATCTCACCGTCAACCATTTTATGTTTTGGAAAGTGTCTTAAGCTGCATGAGGTGTCTCTTCCGTCTCGTATCATATGAATGAATTGGGCTTTTGGGAAGTACTTGAAGATACGATCAATAGCTAGGACGTTCATTGGAGATTTTTCTCCCCAGCGTTTTTTCCCAGCCGTCTTTTGTAAAGCGGTGAAAATCATTTCAATTAATTGTATGTTTGATATACTGTTTTGCTTCATCTTTACTAGTTCGTTATAGGGTATTTCGAGTTGGTTTGAGATTTTCTTTAATTTCGTGGGGTTTAGTGTTTTTGTATAAAGTAATCCTGTTTCCGGGCCGCAGTAGATATTTTTATGGGAGTCGAGCATAACCCTGATTAGTGTTGTTCCGCTTCTGGCGCATCCACCAATTATTACTGGAGTGGAGTCCGAAATATAGTTGTCATTGTACCAGCTGTAATTTTTTATTTTCTCTAGGAGGTGTTCGAAAATTATGTTGATTGGTTTGGACACGTCAGATACATCTATTAAATATTTTATTAATTATATGAGAGATTGGTTTTGGAGTTATTCTTTCTGGAAAATATCTTTGAGGAAACTTCTTCCATAGCCACATACCTCGTCTATTCCATAGAGGTCTAGTATTGTGGTTCCCACGTTTATGCTGCAGTTGTAGCCTGTGTATGTTTTACTAGGTACTTCAGGTCCGTATATTATCATCGGAAGGTGTCCTAGCTGAGGTGTTACTCCATGGGGACCTGGGCTGTGGCTGAAAGTGTAATTTTCTCCGAACATGTCCCCGTGGTCACTGGATATGAAGAACAAGCATTCCTTGTTATTTTCTACGAATTCCTTGATACATTTATCCATGTAGGTGCATTCCATTGCGTAGAGTTGTTCGAGTCTCTTTACTTCGATTGGTTTTAGTTTGTGCCCTTCCCTCAAGGATTTTAGTACTAGGTCGTAGAGTTTGATTGCTTCTGTTTGCTCGACGTTACCAAGTTCTGGTGGGCTGTAGGGTATGTGTGGGTCCATTAATTGTACCCATAAGAAGCCGTCTTGTATTTCATCGAGTTTTCCCTGTGCTATATCTAGTATTGATTCTGCTCTTCGATAGGGAACGTTAAAATTCTTTTTTCCTCTGATTGCTCTTCTAAGGGGTCTTGTTTTATGCCATAGGCCTACGTCTTTTAGTTGTCTTCTTAGCCCGGTTTTTACTGGGTCTTTTTCCATTCCCATGTCTACGTATTCTTTGAAGCATTCCTGGTATTTTTCACGTACTAGTACGGCGTTGCTGTGAACGATTTTGTTTTCTATTTTGTGTTCTGTGAGGGTTTTTGGGAAGCTGTTTTCTAGGTCATAGTTTCTCTGTCCACTTAGAAAGTGGGGCATACTCCATTTAGTGTGTCCACCGTCTCCGAAGAACATGGTGTAGTTTATTCCTTCTTGGCTCATTTTGTGTAGGTTTGGCATTATTTCAGGGGTTACGTGATCGTATCGTAGTGTATCGCAAAGTATGAATACTGTTTTCATTTCTTTATCCCCAGTCGCTTTATGATATATTTCATTCTCTCTTTTTCCTCTTTTGATGAGTATTGTCTTATGAATTCTTTATTGTGGCGTTCTGGTCCTTTTCCTATTATGTACCCGTAGAGAAAAGCGAGGCTTTTAAGTCCTCCTTGGAGTAGGGCTTGGATTAGTACTCCTCTGATGGGGTAATGTTCACGTCGTCTGACTATTCCTGATCTCTTGGCTTCTTCTGTGGTTAGTTGGCTGTCTCGGAGTTCCGTGTATCTTAAGTTTTCGTCAACAGATAGATGATATCCTTTTTCTTTGAGCCAGAGTAGGATCCATCGGTCCCAGGCGTAGACTTCTTTTATTTCGTCTGGGGTTTGTATTGCTTCGTGTTTGTATAGTATTGCTCCGTTTCTTGGTAGGGGGTGAAACTTGTCTGGGTTTTGTATGCCGCTGCTGGCTCCCAGTTGGGGGTCATTGTTGTAGTTTTGTATTAGTTTTTCTGCGTAATTAGCTGGTATGATTATATCCGCATCGATTTTGAGTACTAGGTCTGTGGGTTTTTCTACTGATTTTAGGCCTAGTTTGAATGCTCTGACTCTGTTTAGCCATCTTTCTCCGTGTTTGGGTTCGTTTGAGTTAATTTTTTTGAAGGAGTATTTCTCGATTATTTTTTCAGTATTATCGGTGCTGTTGTCGTTTACGATTATTACTTCTTCTGGGGTTTGTGTTTGATTTTCTATGGATTGGAAGCAACCTGGTAGGTATTCTGCGTCATTGTAGGTGGTGACGATAACACTGTACTTCATGTTTATCAAATTGATGTGTCTTCGTTATTGAATTTGAGATATTTCAGATTTTGCTGTGTCTGTATTGTTTAAACACATACAAATGATAATGTTCAGATATAGAAGCGTATTATCGAATATCAATGAGTCTGTTAAAGATTGAAAGTTTATTTGAGTACTATGAACCTCACGAGCGTCATGTAATAAATATGTCCAGTGAACCTGTGACTTGTCCTAGATGTGGAGGTAAACTCTGGGAGGGGGTTATGGGGCACGAGGAGTATTACTGTAAGAAATGTGGTTCTGATGTTAAGCGTAAGTCTGTTAGTATAGGAGAGGTTATGGATCGTTTGAAGGATCTTAGGAAAAACTCCTTATAAATTGTGTAACATATTGTGGATAATATGTCTCCTTTTCAGAAAAAATGCTTTTCTTTGATCCAAGTTTTTCTCTTAGTTATCACGGGAGTTGCGTTCATATGGGGTTATAAGCCACCTATTACTGAGAGCTCTGATTTTACGTGGCGTATTGATGCGCATTATAATATGATTTATAATGGGTCTGATGGCGGTCTTTATGATGAATTTAACTCTCTTGGAGAGGATCAAGAATATTATTACAGGTCTAATGAAAGTGTGAAGGTTAGGCGGAGTAAAAATGTA
>WJJC01000139.1 GCA_014729945.1 Candidatus Bathyarchaeota archaeon | reverse complement strand
CCGATAATCTTTCTCTACTCTCCTGAATGTCCTTTAAAAATCTAGTATGTTTCAGAGCTATTGCAGCCAACTCACCGAATGATTCAGCTAGTTCAAGGTCTTCGTCAGTAAAATCTGTGGATTTGTTAGCTATACCGATTATGCCTACAGTTTTCTTCTCTATATTGAGGGGGGCGAATAGAACATTATTTAATTTTACATGTCCCTCAGGTAGATATCTCTGCCATTCACTATTGTGGAAACTGTTTTCATAGACTCCTTTTCCGGATTCATACGCTTTTTCTCGCAGTCCTCTTATGGGCATTGGTAAGTCTGGATCAACTGTGCATGGAAGTCCTCCTGATTCTAAGAATAACAACTCGTTTTCAGACCCATCATCACTCAGTAGAGCAACATACCCGGATTTTGCATCTATTAACTCAGTTAAATCATTGAAAAGAGTTCTAGCTGTTTTCTCAAAAGAATCATTTCTTAGGATTTCCCTGAATCCCTTGTTAAAAGCTTGATATACTTGGTTAGCTCTTCGCAATTTTTTTTCTTTCTGTTTTAATTCAGTTATATCTTGGATTGATACTAGTACAAGTGACTCTGATTCAACGAGGATAGGAGCGGTTGATACTAGCAGATTCATTGACTTGTTTTCTTCTCCTTGTGAGACTGTAAGAGAAGTTTCTACTTGGTCATGTTTAGTACCGGTTTTATGTGTGTCAAGAACAAGGTTTCGAATTGTGCATTCTTCACATGCTTCACCGTATCCACAGCCTTTTGGGTTATCTAGGTGATGTATACATCGAAGTGCTTCTCCTCCTCTCAATCCCATCATTTCCTCGATGTGTCTTTGAGCGAACTTGGATGAAACATGGTTTGCTGCTCTTACTCTTCTATCTTCATCAACGAGAATCATAATTATGGGCGATGAATCGTAGATAGCGGCTAACTCCGCGTACGCTCGCTCTTTTTCCTCTTCTAACCGTTTTTGTTCCGTTATGTCTCTTCCAAGTATACCGAGGTAGTCTCCGGCTTTGAATGCTGTGTAATTTATTATATGTTCACCGTTTCTAGTTGTGACCTCTGGATAATTTACTGGATCCCCTGTTTCCAGTACTCTTTGATATCCTGCATATCGCCCGGTATCTTTCAGACCAGGGAACACTTCTAGCATATGATTTCCGATATAGTCCTCTCTTTCAAGACCAGAGTACTCTAACTCGGTTTCATTAACCATGATAAACCGCAAATCTTCATCGAGAATACTGAAAGCATCTGTAGCTGATTCAGTGAAATCAATTAATATCTGTCGACCATGCCTTAATTCTTCTTCGAGTTCTACCTGTTTGCTTATATCCCGGGCGATAGTAAGGCTGCCTGGTTTTCCACCCCATTCTATGAATGATGCGTTGAATTCTACTGGCTTAGCGACTCCATTTTTAGTTATCATCTTTGCCCTGTACTGGTTTGGTGGTGTACCTCCTGATCGTCTCATGGTTGCGTGTCTTGTAGCTAATTCACGGTAATCTGGGTGGATTAATTCTGTAGGATGTTTACCAATTATTTCAGTTGAACTAGAATATCCTAGATACTCAACTCCACGTGGATTAATGAATTCAACAGCATCTTTACTTGTGATAAAGATAAGATCTCTGCTATGCTCAAAAACAACCCTGAATCTTTGTTCTAAGTTTTTTCTCTCTGTTATATCTCTAATAATTGAGTAACTAGTTATATTTTCAATATTGACTGCAGTTGAGGATACTTCAAGCTCTTTCACACCCTTTGGGGTTCTTATTTCTGTTGTAAACGACTCTGAGACTCCTTGAAGTCTTCGTTCTGCTCTTTTATTTGCCTTTTCTTTGTCTAATGTAAATTCATAGATTTCATGTCCTATGAATTCATCTGGATCTACTTCAAAGAGGTCCAGAGCTGATTTATTTGCATCTACTATAGTTGTTTCGTTAAAGAAAATTACAGCATCACGATTATTCTTGAAAAGGGATTCGTACAAAGATTCATGTTTTTCTTTAACCAACTCTAAACTCCACGATTACAATAATAACAGAATTGTGGAAGTTAAATCCTTTTCAATAAACATAATCTTACGAAACTATGTTTATAGTTATTTACTGTTTGAATTAAAAATCTTTTTAAAGTATGGAAAATGTTACGCGCTTAAATGAAAAAAACACGGGGTCGTCAGCTAATATTTAACAGTACCCATAGCATCTATTCTCTAATTATATAGGAAATAAGTTCCCCATATGTAGATCACTAATATCCCCTAGGAAACAACCCAAGTCAAACAAACTTACCTGATAACCGAAAACAAAGAACCATTTAACGAAATACTAAACACCATAATCAGAAACACATATTGAAAAATTGAATAAATTCCTTTCCTTACTTTGTATTTTCAAACTAAACCGCGTGTGGAGTAGATTTAGTCAAAGGAATTAGAAACCCTTCTGATTTTAACAATATACTTGTAAGCACACACATTTCTCAATATCCTTGTTACTTAAAATTGTACGATTTACTCTGAATATCCAATTTGTTAAATTCTTTTCACTAATGTTTTTTCAATAAAATCTAGAGAAAAGTCAACGACTTAAACGTAATTTATAAAATATCTTTAACCCAACCCTAAAACCAAGTACCAGAAACACTTTGAGGGGGTTCAACCCTGTTACGCTCGTAGTGACTCGTGTCTAGTTCTGTAGTCCTACGAGGTAGAACTCTTTAATCATCTGGGGTTGATTCTGAATTGTGGTTAGGATTTCAAGGAAGAGATCTGGGTTCATATACTGTAAATTAGATGCAACCAATTTAATTTCCCCCGTTTCAACTCTGGGTAATACTAAAACACGAGTTTCCCTATTTCTTAGTATACCTTGTTTTTTCTTGTTAAATACGGTCACAAAATTCATGAATCCACCAGTCATCTTCTGACCGGTTGGAGAAACCACATGTTTTATCGAGTTCATTATCTTGTAGTGGTCTTGTTTTCCTATACCCGTTCCGATTTTATCAAGTACATTTTCGGGCATCGAGTATGTTGTAGGGTCAACAATCAGCAGCATCTACTTCAGCCTACCCTTCCTGATGATCATCTATGGGATCACCCTTGGCACAGCCATCTACGTTGGCCAGACAATGTTATGGATAGTAACTCTTCTGATCAGTCTTATCAGTATATTTATCGGTGGTTTCTTGATTGAAGTCGTAAGAGCTTTTATGAACGAGGTCTCCTCGGCGATCAGTAAAAGAGGAGGAAGATTATCTCAAGTACTTCAACTAGTAACAACAGTCTTCATCATAGCCGCAATGGCGCTAATATTCAACTACAATATCCTGCTATGGATAATGGAGTGGTTCGGATTAACACTAGAACAAATTTGGTTCATTCCCATTCTCTGGCCAAGCATGATAATCCAGTCACTACTTGGAAACACCTCTAATGCAATAATCTACGGTCTTGCTTGTCTTCTCTTGCTAGGTGTTAGCTTCCTACTTGGTACATATGCCCGTGAAAAATACTGGGTCCCCAAACCCATAAATATCGACCTAGGCCCAAGAAAGGCGCAACACGAAATTAAAGCTAGCTCTCTTAGGAAAAGCGTTGAGACCTTCGGTGAAACAACTTTAGAGACCTGGGGAATGAGATACACCGGATCCATCGGGGACGTAGAGGATTATGATATAGAGATATGGTACGCCCCCACCCAGTTTGGAGGCATATTAACCTCCCTATCAATGGAGTTTACAAGAGATGACACTCATCACCAAACATATGAATTGAACTCCATAAAACTAACAGAGGAACAGCAAGTTCCCAGTAGTTTTCTAGATTTACTAGAATCAGAGTCAGACACAGATACAGATACTGATACTGATACTGAACCCACACCGGACCCAGCTAACATAATCTACGATAGCATAACCGCGTCACCTATGACACTTGAAGCAGGTAACCCTACCACAGTAACCATTACAGTGGAGAACACTGGGGATGAGCAGGGAACCGAGACTAAATCAAATGATTTCACAAACCAATATCAAAACTATAAATCAATACTTGGGTACGACACCCGAAAAAAACAATTCCGTTACAAAATACGCGAACTATCAGACCAATACAACACCCTTAACACCCTTAGAACCGGACAAGGCTGCTGGATAAATCTAGAATAATAACATCTAAAGCAACATATTTTACTTGGATAATTTTATAACTAATACCTGTCAAATAAAACCCGATACCTTATGCGTCGAAGACTATTTCTATTATTCTTACTAGTCTCCTTCTCAACGCTTGTACCTAAGATATTTGCTATAACCGATATAACTCCGCCACAGATAGAATGTTACCCAGACGAGAAACCAGTCTGGAACTCTACATACTATCTCCAAGGAATGGCAGTAGACGAGAGTGGAGTCAAAACCTTGTATGTAAACGGAGAAAACGTAAACGCGACAAAAACAGAAGTACACCTATTCTGGGTTAAAAAAGTAACACTAATCAATGGCGTAAACATATTCAACATAACCGCCATCGATAATCACAACAACATTTCCAACGAAACAGTAACCGTCACATACACCCCAGACCAGTATCAAGGCCCAACAATCAAATTAATACCCGTAGAAACACAGCCACAGAACAATGCAAGTATCAGCTGCATCGTAAACCCAAACGGATACAACACTTACATATACCTAAGCTACGCTAACAGTCAAAACAACCATACACCATTCAACAGCGGCAGAGGTGGATGGTGGCCAACTATGTCAGGAACAGAGGACATCCTAGTTACCTTCCACTTTGACCGCAATGAACAGCCAAACGTAGGACAAGAAATAGACTATATTTTCAAAGCATCAAACAGTCAAGGCGTAGCTTACAGTAAAATCGGACACTTTAATGTAACTGACCCAATATACAT
>WJJC01000138.1 GCA_014729945.1 Candidatus Bathyarchaeota archaeon | reverse complement strand
TGTCGAGAGTTTTTCCTTTTACGTGAATTTTCTCGGCTGTTTCTTTTCTCTTCAGTGTTGTAAGAGGGTTTTGTATTCCTTTATAGATGTGTATCGTTCAACCATTAGCATCACTCCAGTATTTATCATATAGTTTGAGTTAAGTATATATGAAAGAGGTTAGGCGCTTGGATGTTCTAGGTCAAAGTAGAGAAACCTTTTATTTCGAGTCCCATGGCGAGATTAATACTGATAAAACAATAGAATTGGCGAGGAGGCGGGCAGATGTTACGGAAATCGAGAAAATAGTGGTGGCCTCCGAGACAGGTTTGAGTGCACTAAAAGCGGTGGATGTATTCGAAGACTTCACGGTTATAGTCGTCAGCTCTGCTGCCGGTACCATGGTTAAGGGTAGCAGTATTGGTGATCTCAGAATAGGTATACCTGACGAGAAGATACTAGGAGAGCTGGAAGAGGAGGGCGCTAAAGTTGTGAGGGGGACAGACCCTTTCTGGAACTTGGGCGCTCATAGTAAACTGATCGATACCGGTAAGACTGGTATGATGTTTTACAAGGTTGTTTGTAGTGGTTTTCATGTTTGTATGACGGCTGTTTTAGAGGCTACTGATGCAGGATACGTGACGCAAGGAGAAGAGGTGGTCGCTCTTTCCGGTAGTTTTGTGGGTTTGGATACAGCTATTGTTGCTCTTTCTGCTAATTCGGTGAATTTTTTCAATGATTTTGAGGTCTTGGAGTTGGTTTGTAAGCCTCGACGGGCTGTATATACTTGGCCGATTAATCAGGTTGACTGGAAAGGTGATATTGAGAAGTATAAACAATTCACTATATAGTATTTATTTGATGTTTTTCTCTTTATTTTTTATCGAAAAAAGGGTAACGTTTATAAGTGATCATGGAGAGCTATAAGTGCTTTGTAAGGGTAATTTACCCATACATGATAAAAATGAAAAATAAATACCAACAACCAGAAAACCACGAAAACAAGAAATGCCCCCACTGCAGGGGAGACAACCTAATACGGGATGAAAAATCTGGTGAGAGAGTCTGTGGAACATGCGGACTAGTAGTATCAGATACAATTGTAGATCCAGGACCAGAATACCGTATATTCAATATGGAAGAAGGTCGAGACCGTAGACGAGTCGGTTCAGGATTCAACATTAACATCTATGACAAAGGACTAAGCACGGTAATCAAGGGAAACCGGGACTCATCTGGAAGGCTCCTAGACAAGGATACACAGTACAAGATGATGAGGCTCCGAAGACAGGATAACAGGAGCAAGGTCCAGGAATCCAAGTCAAGAAACCTTAGTATCGCCATGGCTGAACTAGACAGGATGGCTTCAGAGCTAAACCTACCTAGGAACGTAAAAAAGAACGCTGCTTTACTCTACAGGAAGGCTCTAGATAAGGATCTAATTAGGGGGAGAAGCATAGACGCTTTCATAGCGGCAAGTATCTACGCATCATGCAGATTACTCAAGGTACCGAGACCACTCAAGACTGTGTCAAAGATCAGTAAGCGTCTTCACAGCGAGGTAGCCATGACTTACAGGCTTCTACATAAGGAGCTAAGCCTGAGGCCACCGGTTGATGGACCGTATAAGTTCATTCCAAGCATCGCTTCAAAACTGGAGATAACTCCCCAGACAGAGAAGCTAGCCGTGGACATACTTAGGAAGGCTGATGAGCGGAACGAGTTAGCGGGTAAGAATCCGCGTGGTATCGCTGCTGCTGCACTTTATATGGCTTGTAAGGAAGCTGACGAGAAAAGAGTTCAGCGTGTTGTCTCTGAGGCTGCTGGGACCACTGAGGTCACTCTTCGTAACAGGATGAAGGGTCTTAATCAGGCATTAGATGAGCTGGATGTCCAGACATCAGACTTAGTGGCTTAGAACAAATATCTTTTTTCAAATATTTTCTCTTTAAGACTTAGGTTTACATAGCATTAGCTGTGAGTTAGATTTGTATGAGTGTTGAGAACGAGATCTGTGATCACTGTGGGAGCGAGGATCTCATTGAGGATGAGGAAACAGGCGAGATCATCTGCGCAGAGTGTGGCTTGGTGGTCTCTGAGGTTAGTCTCATCGGGCGTGACTTCATAGAGGAGGAGTCTCAGATCATAAACTCACGGACAATATCTCCACGAGCAAAACGTAAGATGGATCGTTTAATGGTTCTTGATCATAGACTACGCGTGGATGCTCAGGATCCATATGTTTTAAGATTGGCTGGTAAGGAGATAAGGCGCCTTATCCAGAGTCTGCATTTGTCTGATTTTGTTGAGAAGAGCGCTGAGAGTATATATCGACGAGCACAGAAAGATGGACTTGTAATCAGAGGAACCATAAACGGATTCGCAGCTGCCAGTGTTTATGCTGCTTGCCGTGTTCAAGGAATACCAAGGACTCTTCGTGAGGTTAGTGAGGTGAGTCCAGATAATGTGAAAGATATCGCCCGTATGTACAGGATACTTTTATCCGAGCTAAACATCTCTGTGGAGCTGGATAATCCCTTAAAACATCTGACTAGGATAGCCCAGGAAGCCGGAATATCCCTCAGGGCTGAGAGAATAGCGGGTGATACCTTGATGGAGGTTATGAAGAAAGGGCATCATACAGGCAAGAATCCTAAGGGCTTAGCTGCTTCAGCTTTGTATGTGGCATGTAAAGAGATTGATGAGAAATGTACTCAGGAGGAGTTATCCGAGTTATCTGGTGTCTCAACGGTAACTATCAGGAAAAGGGTGAAAGGTATTCGTGAAGTCGTTGAAGTGAATAGACTCATGGAAGAATCTTAGCGATTTTTCTCTACTTCCTTCATAAGTTTCATTACGTTATCCAATGATACAGGGTTCCACGTATAACCCTCCTTTTTCAGGCAGGAACCTACGATGGCCCCGTCAGCCACGGATAAATAGTCCTTGACATTCCCGGGTTTAACTCCTGTGTTGACCAGTACTGGAACATTAACACGTTTCTTAATCTCCTCTATGGTTGATAGATCAGCCTCCGATCCAGCCATGGACCCAGACACTAGTATGACGTCTGCAAACGAGGAAACTATAGAGCTTTCAGCGCGTTCCGTTGCACTTCTGGTTCCAAGGGGAGAAGCAAACTCCGGTACAACGTTATTGAATACCTTGATGTCCTCTGCGCCTATTCGTGATTTGAAGCGCATGAGTTCTCCAGCATCTGGGTTCCATAACCCCATATCTGATTCATATACTCCTGTTATTACTTCTCGGATGAAGCTTGCACCCGTGGCGTGGGCAACTGCCATTGTAGCTATTGGATCCCAGAGAAAGTCTACTCCAAAAGGGATGCTGCTTGGCTTTGTGTTAGTTATTACTCTTGTCATTGCTGCTACCTGTTCTAATCCGGCTTCAAACACGTAGGGTCGGTCATCCTCGTTACAGTACATTACCGCGTCAACGCCGCCCTCGACTAGGTACTTTATATCTCTCTTAACCCAGTCAACTAGGTGCTGTACTCCTTTTTCTTTATTGTATCTTTGTGTGCCGGGTAAAGCTGGTAGGTGTGCCATGGCGATAATGGGTTTATCCTTCTTAAACAAAGCCTTGAACCAGTTATTCATGACATGTTTTCTCTGTGTCGTGTAAATAAGTCTTGGTAGCTTATGATTACGCTTTCTTTGATGTACTTCGTTTCTGGGTCATTATCTTGATTATGTCTCGGTGTCTAATCTTGTAGTCTTTTGGTAGTCTTAACCCGGTTCTGGCGTCAATAGCGAGTATATAGTCCTTGACCAGTCTTGTGTGTATGGTCTCCGCTAGATCTATTGGGGTTGCCCCTTCCTTCATGAGTTGCACATCTGGTAACACGTTTCCATCGCCGTCGCTGAACCTTGTATCATCGCTTACAGGGTAGATCATGTTCATTTTGAGTAGTTTGAAGGCGAGGGTGTTTAGAACCTGCTGAATGCCTGTACGCATATATTTGTACATGACTTTTTCCTCGATGTATTCTATGGCTTTTTTCTGGTCCAGTGTAAGGGCTTCTTCATCTACTACTTTGAAGCTCTCCTGTCCCGGCATATATTTGATTAACCCGCTCTTGTCTGCTAGTCTTAGCGCTAGCTCTGCCTCGGCGCTACAAGCAGCTACCAGTGAATGTGTGTAGTATTCGTTGAGTTTCTCTAGGTTTTCCTCGGCGCTGGGTAGATCCATTTTGTTGGCTACTATGAGTGTTGGTTTTATTATGGGGAGTAGTCTGTGGGAGAATTCTAGGGTGTCTTCTGGGGTCCAGTCCTTGTATGGTTTATCCATTAATTTTGCTTGATTTAGTGCCTCTGCTACGTGGCTGGGGTGAGTCTTTATCCCTGTTAATGATTTATTCAGCGCCTCGATGATACCCACACTATTCATATCTCTTTTGATCTGATTCTTGTTTCGGTCAATTATGTGGCTGATCCATAACTCGATCTCCATCTCTATATCCATGACATCCTGCACCGGGTTTCCGCTTCCCGGTTGAGTTATTTTTCCCTCCTCGTCTATGGAACCGGAGGCGTCTACCACGTGTATCAAGGCGTCTGCCTGTCCAATGGCTGATAAGAACCTGTTTCCTAAGCCTCTTCCCTTCCACGCATCTTTGAGGAGCCCGGGTACATCTATTATCCTAACCGGTATGTAGCGCCATCCCTCTATGCAGGCAGAGTTCTGGGGGTCGTCCTCCAACTCGAGTTCACGGCA
>WJJC01000018.1 GCA_014729945.1 Candidatus Bathyarchaeota archaeon | reverse complement strand
TAACAAGTACAGAACCAGAGACAGTAGAGTTAACCATAATTACACGACACGGTAGCGATATATTATTCAAAGCAAGAGCAGCTTTCTTAGAGACAGATATTGCGTCAGAGTATGGTATAACCGATCGAGATCAGATCAAGTTTATGGGTGTAGCCAGTAGCCTATGGGTGGACACCATAGAGCGAAGTGGAGACATTGATATAGCTTGGGGAGGCGGACCCGTTGTATTTGATCTCGTAAATAATGAAGACCTCCTTGCCCCCCTTACAAGCGATGAGGTAAAACAAATACTTGAAGAAATACCTGAGGAGATAAGCGGTGCACCCGCCAAAAGGATTAAGGAAGGCGAAGTTGTATGGGTGGGAAGTGCAATAAGCTCATTCGGATTCACAATCAATAAAGAGTTCTTAGAAACCGAGGAAATTCCCCAGCCCAAGACTTGGGCCGATCTAGGAAACGAGACGTACGCCCAATTTCAACTTTATCCGAGTGTTCCAGCGATAGGAACAGCCGACCCTACACTAAGCACAAGTAATACACGTATGTTTGAGATTATACTACAGACCTATGGTTGGGAGGAGGGATGGAAGCTTCTCACAAGGCTTGCTGCCAATGCTAGGATATTTGATAGATCAGAATCTGTAAGAGATGCCGTAATGCAGAGCACTATTGGTGCAGGAACAACAATTGATTTCTACGGCTACACTGCGCAGTTAGAAGTGCCAGAGCTATGTAAATATGTACTACCTGAAGACGGGACAGCAGTTAACGCTGATCCAATAGCTATGGTATCAACAAGTGATAATACTGAAGCAGCTCAGGCATTTATAGCATGGGTGTTGAGTCCAGATGGACAGAAAATTTGGCTTGATGAATCAATAAACAGAATGCCCATGAATCCAGAGGTGTTTGAAACAGACTTAGGTCAGACTAGATCCGACCTTGAAGCCAGCTACGAAGCCACTATGGAGGCAACGACTATAGAGTTTAGCGATGAGTTAGCCCTTAGCTATGAGACCTCTATGATGTTCTTCTTCAAAGGAACCTTGGTTGAGGCACAACAAAACCTACAGGATACTTGGCTTGAGCTAACTGACGCGGAATACAATGGGGAAATCACCCATGAGGAATTCTTAGAACTAGCGGACAAACTAGGTGATCCATTTATGCTAGAATTTACAGATCCTGAGACTGGTGAAACAGTGCTTTTCTCAGAAGAATATGCACAGAGTATTAATGATCGTATAACCACCGACGCAGGCTTCAAAGAGATTATGAAAAATGCTTGGAGAGAAGCAGCCATAGAGCGTTATGACCAAGTTCTAAGTGATCTTCAAGCCCTAACTGGCTAGGAGTGTAGGTCATGGCTCTCATGGATTCTTCTTTTTCTTTTAAAGAGATATGGATACGGCTCCGTCGAGAGTTCGATTTAATGACCCTCATACAGACATTGATCGGGTATAGTTCACTCATATTATTCTTAGCTCTACCTCTTCTTAGCATGTTCGCCCAGGCTTTTATTTACCAGACAAATGTCAGTTTCCACTGGTTCTGGAGCATACTCTCTAGCACAGATTACTTCAGTCTGCGCGCAACCGGAGGCCGTATGTGGGAGCTTAGGCGGGGCATACTGATTCTATGGGGT
This sequence comes from Candidatus Bathyarchaeota archaeon, assembly GCA_014729945.1. The sequence goes on along the minus strand of WJJC01000018.1, from coordinate 27,623 downwards.
ACAGATCACGGGATTTTTCTCAATAGTTTAAACATCGCACTAAATGTGACTTTGGCTTGTTGTATAATAGGTGTTGTACTTGCAATGTTAATGGGTCGATATAATTTCCCAGGGAAAAGAATATTCCAAGTAGTCTTACTGGTTCCCCTACTTGCAACGCCTTTCGTGAACGCCTACGTTATTGGGAAATTATTCAACCCTAGAAACGGGTTGATAAACTGGGTATTGAATGAAGTACTGCATATAATCCCATGGAGACTAGACATTGACGGGTTATTTGGTATAACTGTAGCGCAGACACTTGCCTATTACCCCATAGTGTATATGAACACTTTAGCGACCCTGAACAGCATAGATCCCAGCCTAGAGGAAATGGCTGAAAACTTGGGGGCAAGGGGATTAAAGTTATTCAGAACCATAACCTTTCCCTTAATAATCCCAGGACTAGCAGCTGGAGCCATCATGACTTTCATATTCAGTCTAGAAGATCTCGGTGCTCCCATAGGGTTTGTGGGGGCACGGGCTAACCCCCTTGCCAGAAGGGTTGTTAGCTACCAGATCTATAACAGCTTCGCTGAGGCTCTTACTGGAGGGATAAGTCCAAAGACTGCCGCTCTGGCCGTACTCATATTGTTTGTAACTACCCTAAGCTACATAGCTGTTAGATGGTACGTTAATAGACGCAGTTATGCTATGATAAGTAAGGGTGGAAGATGGTCACAACGCACGAGAACTCCAAAGCAAATAGTTCAAGTAATGATCGTAGTGTTCTTGGTGATATTAATCCTGTTTGCTGCTATGCCCCAGATAGGGACTGTTATCTTGGCATCATCTGATTGGGCAACTAGTGGAACCTTGCCCTCAAAATTAACCACAGAATATCTAAGAACTCTTTACACCAATAAAGAGGTTAGAGGAGCGGTCTTGAATAGCCTAGTTTATAGTGGGTTGGCTGTGGTGATAATGATCCTTGTAGGTAGTAGCATAGCTTACCTTGTTAGCAAGCGAGATATCCCGGGCAGGGGAATACTCGATACCTTATCCACTATACCTGTAGCTATACCTGGAATCAGTCTAGCTATTGGTTACTTTCTCTTCTTCAGTGATATATTCGCAGGTACTTTACTTGATCCTTTAATGGATCCAGCTCTCTTACTGGTATGCGCATATAGCATTAGGAGACTACCCTTCACAACAAGGAGTGTTGGAGCTGGATTACAACAAGTGGATAAGAGTCTGGAGGAGAGTAGTATGAACTTGGGAGCAGATCGGACAACTACTTTCTTCCGTATTGTATTACCCCTTATAATTGGTCATATAATTAACGGCGCCATACTTGGCTTCGTGTATAGCATGAGTGAAGTGAGTGCAAGCGTCACCCTCGGGGGATTACGTGAAGACAGGGTACCAATTACCTACTTTATCAGCCAAATAGTGTACGGTGCAGCTGCAACAGGCTCAGTCAGTATAGGAGCAGCACTCTGTGTACTACTTATGGCTGTACAGATAACCGCTATGGCCATCTCCAACTACATCTTGAAACAGAAATCATCATTCCTAGGAGTCTAAAAAATGGTAAAAGTAGAGCTAAAAAATGTAACGAAAAGATTCGACAATATAGTTGCAGCAGATGACGTAAATCTAACTATCAATGACGGTGAATTCTTTACATTCCTAGGGCCCAGCGGTTGTGGAAAAACAACCACCATGCGACTGGTTGCTGGACTGGAATACCCGACAGAAGGTTCGATATTCTATGACGAAGAGGATGTTACACAGCTTCAGAGTTACAAACGTAACACAGGAATGGTCTTCCAGAATTATGCGCTATGGCCACATATGAAAGTAGAGGAAAACATTGCATATGGGTTGAAGGTACGAAAAATACCTAAAGACGAGGTTAATAAACGCGTGGAAAAAGTCATCGACCTAGTAGGGTTAGAGGGTATGGGTGAGAGATTCCCTAACCAACTCAGCGGTGGACAACAGCAAAGAGTTGCACTAGCTAGAGTTCTTGTTGTAGAACCAGACATCCTTTTACTTGATGAGCCTCTCAGTAACTTGGATGCAAAACTCAGGGTAGAGATGCGGGAAGAGATTAAAGATATTCAACGCAAACTGGGTATAACCACCATCTATGTCACACACGATCAAGAAGAAGCCATGGCTATAAGCGACAGGATCGCCATACAAAACCATGGACGGATAATGCAGGTTGGTACACCCCACGAGATATACAACAACCCAGAGAACCTTTTCATAGCTACCTTCATCGGGAAAGGAGCCCTACTTGAAGGGGAGATTACTAGCATAGCTGATCTAGTATCTGTTGATATAGGTGAAGCAATTCTTGAAGGCGTCAATACGGGGAACAAGGATCTTTCAGTCGGTGACTCGGTAGCATGTGTTCTAAGACCCGAGATTTTTTACCTCAAAGAGCCTGACGCACCTAACAACGCACTAATTGGCGTAATAGAGTGGAGCGCATTTATAGGCGCTGTTTCAGAGGTAAAGCTTCGCATAGGTAATGAGAGCCTTACGATTGATGCTCCTCCTGAGAAAAAATACAAATCTGGAGATAAACTTAAAGTCTATATGCTAAAAGAGAAGACTGTGGTCCTTCCATGGATGGATCTTGATTAAATTATCAGTTCCAGTATCTGGGCTCCATGACTAATTTCCTCAGTTGCTTTATTCACCACGTAGATTGAACCATTTTTCCTGTATGCCTTGAATTCTCCTCGTCTTATACCTTCTATCATCTGGGATCTGTCTAGGTGATTTATTCTCATAGCATCTTCAATGGGTATGATATTATGTGATCTAATTTTTACGAGAAGATGGTCTAATGTATCCTCTACGCAGGTGGACATCATATTCACCAACGGATATAATATGCCTTTACCCGCTCTCTCAGAGCATTTCCTATAATACTTAATTTCATGCTTATTCAAGTCAATACCAAGTAGGTACCCGTGTTGGTTTAACACCCACTTAGCTAGTAGACGAGCGATTATTCCTGTTCCATAGTTGAATGGTCTTACCTGATGGAAATAGCCTTGAATTATAGCCGATTTTTCGATGGTGTGATATTCCTCGCTCAGGGATAATGTGTCGAGAAAATCCCCTATATTTTTCTGGATGCTGTTCCTGGTATCGTGGTCTCTGAAGCAACCTGTTTCCCTTTGAATATTCTTCATAATTATGTTGTGAAGTTCAAGTACATCCTTGACTGTGATACTGTTTCTCGCTTTTCTCTTAATATACCCAAATGCGTTGCATTGATTGATGGTTAAGTGTTGATAATAAGGCGACTTAGCAAGGAAATCATGGCCACTTTCAATGATTCTGTGCACCTTGTCTAACCCCAAAGAGGAACCTTCGATAGCGTTATTGGAGTAGATAAACTTCGCCTGAATATCCATGATAATTTTCTCTAATACCTCTTTCTTTAGAAGCATAGACTCCAATCTGTTTTTCTTTGAATTAATCCTATCCAGAATAAATTCATCTAGGTATCTCAATCTATGCGCCTTTAATGATGCGACAAGGCTCCATGCTTTAAAGGATTATTGAATAATAAAAGATGAAAAAAGGGTTACTGGTTGAAGACATCCAGTGGGCGTTGTCCGGTCATCTTGGATTCTTTGATGAGGAAGTCTCTCATCTCGTTTGCGTCGGTGAAGATACGTGTAGCGTACCACTCGAAGAATGGGCTGGGTTCATATGGGTAATAGGCGTAAACAAGTTTTGCCAGTGATTTAGCGTAAACCATCTCGCACATCACTCCGGCGCTTATGCTCTTACGTGGATGATATACCACCACCATGTCGCTGTTTTCTATAATCTTGTAATCGCTGTCTATAATCTGGAACCTTAGGTTCTTGATAGCGGTCTCTACTTCTTTGATATCGAACTCAGCCTCCATAGGGCCATCCTTGTATGTCATCCTGAAGGTGAATGTATCAGGCATCTCTTCTCTAGCGTCGATAGTGGCGTTGACAGCGTCTCTCCACTGCTCTACTATGTCCCAGTCCTTAATCAAGTAGGGATCATATAATACGTAGTACTCTTTCAGGCTATCAAGGAAGCTGGTGATCTTTTTGAAAAAGTCTGCTCCCTCCCCCGTTATGGGGTGGCTTAGATAAACCGTCTCTTTATTGGGTTTGTATATTAGGTCTCGCACCAACTCGGGGCCGTTCTCAAAGGCCACCATCTGTATGTTGCGTTTAGGTATGAATGATTCAGCTAATCGATAGACATGGTTCACCTCCTCTCTCCTCCAGTTGGCTATTTCTCCCAGAGTGAATTTATGATTCTGCCACTGATCGTCTTTTGATAACCTGTCTCTTACTCGTACTATGTCATCAAATATGATGATGAACATATCCGGGTTTAGTAACTGGACATCGTTCTCGGTGAGCCCCTGGAACCTGTTTCCCTTCCATTCGAAATGAACTGGTGTACTTACAACGTGCACGCCACCGGCTTTATTTATTTCGTGGTTGATCTTTTGTATCGCCTTGAGCCGATATTGCTCCATTTTCTCTGGTTGACTATCATAAAAATCCAGTATATTGATCTTTGTTAGATTGGTGTTATCTAGTTTCGCTTCCTCGACAATATACTCAAAAAGATGGTGATAACCGAAGCTTGCTATCTCTTTAAGCTCTCGGAGAACCCTATCTCTGCCATTTCCAGGTGGACCATTGAAAATTATTACCCTTTTCTGATTGGACATATTGAAACATTATAGCGCTAAAAGTTAAAGTTTACCGGCTACTTATGCTGGAATATTTCTGCACTTTATTTCTGGTTGTAAGATAATGGAAAGTTTCATATTCAGATCAGTATTAAGAGTTGAATTGTTCACGGGAGAGTGTGAAGTGAATAAACTAATATTCAAACTTATTAAGCCCTTACTAAAAAGAAAAAGCATCGATTTTCTCAAAGATTCGAATTGGGTAAGTAAAAATAAGCAGGGATTGGAGAAAAAATTAGTTAGACAATCCACGACGGGAATCGGAGAAAAACTAGGTATAACTCCAGATACATCAATTAATGAAGTGCCTCTAACCGGTTATCCTTTTTACGAGAAATTCTATGAATCACCAAAAGAGGGCGATTTAATTTATCCTCTAAAAGACTATGTCAGATCCCAGACTAGTGGTACAATGGGGAAACCGAAAACCTATCTATTACCTAGGACGGGTATAAAAGAGAACATTCGTAATACAGGTCCGAGCCTCTTCATGATAGGAACCTATGATGGGAAAAGAACGAGCTTGGAAGCTGATGATGTAATATATACGAATACACCTGAGGGCTCTTTCTTCACTGGTCACGTTAAAAAGGCTCACGGAGACAGTGGACCCAGTTTGGGTAAGGTTGTTCCCCCGGATCCTGATGAATTAAGTTTTCAGGAAAAAGTAGATTATTTCATAGATAACTACAAGGATATTGATATAGCATATATGACTGTGACATCCCTAATTGATGAGGTATATCCTAAGATTGGGGAACCATTTAAACTGAAAGCCTTCTTCACACAAGATCTCTCTGCTGCACCATTAAAAGAAAAAATCAAGGAGATTACTGGTGGTTACCCAAAGACCGTATTTGGGTCTACGGAGAGTATGATGTCTAATCTCCCCAGTCTTGAGCACCCCGGTGGGTTCCTGTTTGATTGGAGGGTTATATACCCTGAATTTATCCCGGAAAAACAACGAGTTGATGCCAATATTGATACTTTTGAGGCTCCAGAGATATTGAGTCTGGATAAAGTTGAGGTTGGGAAGAGGTACCAGTTTATTGCGACTCCTTTCTTTAATGATATGACACGTTATGTGATGCCGGATATCTTCGAGTGCATAGACAATGGGGACGATATCATAGGCTGCGAGACGCCTATCTTCAAGTATTTCTCACGATCCGATAGATTAATGGTGCTTCATAACTTTACACGGATAAATGAAGAGGAGTTATTACAGGCCTTAGTTGATGCTGGGCTTTCCTTAGTGGATTTCACTGCACAGCGGGAACTTGAGGAAAGCCGAGAGTATATGCACCTCTACATTGAATTACAAGAGGATATTCCGGAATCAGAACTTATAGAAAGAATAGACCTTGAGCTGCGTAAGATGGATAAAGACTGGAGAGACCTTGTGGATTTCCTGAAATACAAGCCCATAAAGATAACCAAACTAGCCCGAGGTACTGTTAAGAGATACCTTCAAAACAAGGAAGGTGTTCCAAGACTTACTAGAATCGGCATGAGGAAAGAGAGACTAGAGGAGCTTCTCAATCATGAGGAAATTGGATAATTTCTCTTGATATTGACTCAAACTTTGAGACTGTAGCGTGATCTTCATGTACGTCGGGGTGTATAATACAGGACAAGCTTACATCCCCCTCTTTTAGCTCCGGGTTTTTACTCACCAGGATAGTGTAGATGCGGTTAGGTCCTTTCATGAGTATTATCTGAGATAAAGTGTATATGATTATATCCGCTGGTATCGTCGTTTCTCGGCTGGCATTAATTATGTCTGAGATCACCCTGTGGAAGATGTTCAGGTCATCATTCACTGTTGTAATTTTGTTCTCAAATAAGCTGGTGTACTTGTTTCTATCCTGCGTTACTCTTACAAGGTAAAGCATTTCAGCTAGTTCTTCCTGAAAAACCGATGGATGTATTATATCGTAATAAGAGAATAGAATGGTTCGAATACCTCTTTTATTATTATCTCTTATACGGTGCTTTATCCATTCAATCTCCTTTGACTTTGAATTTGTATTCATTTTTATTATTGTAATTCCACTTTTATGTTCTTCAGCATACTCAGAAGGCATCCCTGTTAGCATGAATTCTCTTAGGTCATCCACCAGGACTGAGAATGAGGGCTTGGACATACCATAATATACTATTATCTTCGAGACCCCTGAGATGAGGTCAATATATAAAATGTCCAGCAGATTGGCTGATAAAGTTATATTGGCCAGTAATATGGGCACCCAGCCGACAACTATTGTGAGCACATCTACCTTGAACCTCGTATAGAGATACCCTAGACTCAACGTTATGACTATATGCGGTACTAATAGCATAACCCAAGCTAAGGATTCGTTATCATATCTATACATTATTAAGAAAAGAATGGACTGTAAGGCAAGTGTCAATATGAGTGTGATTTTCGCCTTATTAACCAATTCACCTATCCCACTCATCATCAATATAAACCCTAATAGATTAAGAAGAAACGCTAGAACCCCTATGGGGTTGATCTCTATTTCTGGTATGAATAGCCTAATTATTATATTAGCTCCATAAAATAGAAATCCTGTGCTCCAGTATAGATAGAAACGTCGTTGCGTCTGCTTAAAAAGAATATATAATTTATAGAAGATAAACAAGGTTATAAAACCATTAAACAGACGTGTAATTAGACTGAGCACAGAGACTTAACGTTGTTTATGTAATAAATAATTTCTCACTTGACTATAGTCAGGTTAATAATTATATATACTATTATTGTTGATTGAAGTTATGTGTTTTGATATAGAATCTATTAGAACTATTTTTGATATATAAGAAATATTGAGTTTTAGACGTCTCCATTTTGCTCTATTTTAGTATCCTCATATGGTGCGGCGACACGTCTATAGAACTCGTGTTGGACACACTCTAGTACACCCATTGCTTTGTTTATATGATAATATCTTAGTGGGTATACTTCTTTGATGATCTTTGTTATCACATAGTTGAGGTGTCCATCTATGGTCTCTGGTGGGTTCTCTTTTAGGAGCTTGGTGATTTCTTCTAAGGCCTTATCATATTGAGGCCTATCTTCCTGTGCTATGTATGGCATAATATTTCATAGGTGGCTGAATGTATATGGTTTACGAAAACTTCTGCCTACTTCTTTGCTAATTTAATAGCGTATTCGGCTATTGAATCTGCTGCGTTTATCCCTGTAGCTTTAAGAAGTCCTCTGAAGCCGGGTGATACATTTACTTCTATTAGTTTTGTTCCCTCTGGTGTCTGGATAAGGTCTACCCCTGCTATTCCTGTGTCCAGTATCTCAGTTGCTTTTATCGCGATTTCTTCCTCTTCATCGGTGAGGTTATATTCTATTCCTGTTCCCCCCGCGTGTATATTGGCTCTCCAGTCATCCTCTGGACTTATTCGCTTCATAGACGCGATAATTCTCCCATCTACGACAAAGACCCTGATATCCTCTCCATTGTTTTGTAGATAATTCTGTATCAATATTAGTTGATCCAGTTCCGTTAATGTATCTATTATGGGTATAGCGTTTTTCTCGCTCTCTACTTTCATTACTCCTATTCCTTGGGTTCCTGTTAGGAGTTTGATGATTATTGGGAAATCCATTTTTTGTTTTATTATACCCGTATCCATGCGTGATTTGGTTAGCCATGAGGTTGGGAAAGGTATGTCTGAGTTAACTAGTTCTTGGACAGCCATGAATTTATTCCTAGCGTGTATTAACCCCTTTGAGGATAAGGTGCATGGTACATTTAGTGCCTCAAATTGGCGTAGCACGATATACGCGAAATCTGTTAGGCTTCTTCCTATTCGTGGTATTACTGATCCAGCGTTCTCTATCTTCTCATCTTTGTATAGAAGCGTTGCCTCTTTTTGATCCACGCTGAGTCTTATTTTTGGCGTGTTAATGTATATTGGAGATGCGTTTTTCTTCTTCAAGGCTTTGGTTATCTCTCTGGTTGAAAAAAATTTTCTACTTGTAGAGAGAATGAGAACATCTGGCATGATTTACTAGTGTAGGGTATTTGTGATAAATATTGGTGTTTATAATGTGGGATCGATGAGGAATTTGCATTTTTTTAATATATCTTTTCCAATGATTAGCTCGTAACTCATATGATCTCTTTCACTGATGGATACCGGTATCTTATGGTGTTCGCCTTTGATCACTATTTCCGCGTCCACTACTAGTCTTTTCTTGCTCTTGCCGCTTAGACTGGATTTGACTTTCACTATTTTATGGATGGGACCTAGTCCTATTTCTGCTGCTATATCATCGTCCACACTGGTTCTATCGGCTCCAGTATCTATCTTTGCCTTTACTTTTTTCTCTCCCAGTAGGCCTTTGATAGTTATTTCTTCTTCTAGTCCGATTATTTCTCTTATCTCACTCAAATTATTCACAGTTATTTTGACGTTAAGTAGAATGTTGTAAGTATGACATATAGAGGTTTCAACTTGACATATAATTACTTTTTTTCTTCTTTGTTTCGAGAGAGTATCTTAGTATTTTTTCCCCATCTTCGTCGAACCAGAAGGTTGCTTTTACTTTTTTCCCTTGGATTATATGCGGTAACCAGTGTTTGTCATCGAGCCACATCTCATGGTAGGGTATTTCCTCAATGTTGAACCATTTTAGTTCTCCTTCCTCGTTCGGTGTTAAATCGCCAGTGTAATCGGTAACGAGGAAAATGTAAGTAGTCCAGTCTGGCTCTGTTTTTTCACCGAAAAAAAAGTTGATTCTACCTAAGAGTTCAGGATCATGGATCGTTAGCCCTGTTTCTTCTTTTACTTCGCGTATTACGCCTTCAAGAGGTGTTTCATCAGGTTTTAGTTTGCCTCCAGGGCCATTCCATTTTCCCTCCCCAAACCGTCCAGCTGCTTTGTGTTGAAGAAGAATCTGTTCCTCTTGGATAATCTCGCATATTGTTGCCCGGATCAACGTTAAGTCCTTTCTGTGGGAGGTTTGATATAATATGTCGTCCTTTTAGTCATGATTTGTTAACGAAAGGGAGATCGTATCAGAAAACACTGGACTTGTTGAAAGGAGCCATAGATATTCATGTTCACGCTGGCCCACATCTAAAATCCAGTCCACGAAGCGTTACACCTATTCAAGCCGCTAGACAAGCAAGAGACGCTGGTATGCGTGCTATCGTATTTATGGATGTATTTGAGATGAGCAATGGTACTAGCCAGTTGGTTAACGAGGCTGTACCGGATTTTCAGACATTTGGAGGTATGAACCTTAACACGGTCTACGGTGGGATGAATCCGAGAGCTGTGAAAACCAGTCTCTATTATGGTGATGGCGCTAAATATGTAGCCTTTGGAACCCATAGCACTCACTGGATGACTAGTCGAGAGGGTCAGTATATTGATGATGAGTTCAAGGAGTTCTGGAGGACTGACCCCAAGTTCAGGGAAGAGGAGTTGGGGAGGAGCATCAAGATACCTGTGGATGAGGCTCCAGGCCCTGAACTGGATGAGATTCTAGGTCTTATTGCTAGTCATCCGGATGTGTACATGATTACGGGGCATGTTTCGGCGGAGGAGGCGTTAAGGTTAACTGAGTTAGGTAAAGAGTATGGTATCAAGAAGATGGTGGCTAGTAGCACGATCTTTAAGATCGCCAGTATGGATCAGCTTCATCAAATGGTGGAGAATGGAGCCTACATAGAGTATACTTTAGCAGCGTATGGACATAGCAGCGGTACTAGGAAAACAGATTATTACGTCGAGATCGAGTACGCTAGCGACAAGATACCAAGTGAGCACCCCAAGACTAGTATAAAGACGGTTGCGGAACACACACAGGAGCTTGGGGCAGATAACTGTATTATGGCGACTGACTTCGGGGTATATACCTTGCCGCCTCCGGTTGAGGGTTTTAGGGAGTTTATAGCTCTTATGCTGGACCTTGGGGTACCAGAGGATGATATTGTCCAGATGACTAAACTTAACCCTGAGAAGCTTCTTAGTATCAACTCTTCTTGACTGCTTTTCATCGATCAACTAAGAAACTAATCAACCATACAGGCACTTACCTGGTGCTTTAGTTTGAATAAAAAAATTTTATGGGTTATGGTTGTACCCATTACTCTGCTTTTATCTTATCTTGCTGAATCTCCAGAGAATTATGGCTAGTAATATAATCCCTCCCGCGAAAAGTGCTTGGCCCGCTATGGGTGGCAACTGAGCAGGGGCTTGTCCGATTAAATGAAGTAAATGCTTCACCTCCAATTCTTGGTTTATCTGCTTGTTAAGGTAAGTAAACCATTTAACGCACATGGACCAGTATGTTTCAATGATCCGTTCTTCACTTAACAGGCTCAGTTAATGGTATCTTTATTACAATATAAAGTGAGTGGCTTGGAGAGATGTGGTAAACGTGTTAACAGCTTATGGATTTTGGATGAATTTTAATAAATTCTTAGTAAGGTTTTTGTTGACAGATGGCGTGGAGACTATTTCCTTTATCGTTCGTGTGATATTAACCTAATGTTAATTATGATTTTTATTCTAGCTCTTCAGATCGAAGAGTTAGAGTCTTATGCTAGAAAACTTTATTTCCTGAATTTTTTATTACTATGTGACGTTTAATGGGCTGGTTATAGGTTATTTATATTCTTAAAGTTTATTAAAATTAAATTAATACTATTTTTCTTCTATATCATGAAGCCTCTCTTTATATGGGGCTTTATCTTCGTCTAGTCTGTTAAATTCTTCTTCCAGCATCTCTATTTCTATATCCTTCACCATTCCATAAGATGTCTTTATGATCTTGTTTAAGGTGGTCATTACTCTCAGCTTAAATTTCATTGGAGTGATGGGATCGTTTAGGGTTGTATCCAGCTTGTTTGAGAGATTCTCAAGGAGATTAATGTATTCTAGTCTCTTATTATGTGGGTAATTTTTAGTTTTTTCTAGTTGTATTTTATTGTTTGTTATGAGACTGTTATTTACCTGAGTGGTTAGTCTAGGTTTACTGTTCCACCTTTTCTTGTTTAAGAGGTGTTTTCGTACCCTGATTAATAGTATCACGTCTGTTTTTAGTTGGGGTAGATTTTTACGGATTTTGCTGAAAAGGTTTCGTGTTGTCTGTGTTTCTTCCCCGTGTTTTATCCATTTAATTAGTCTCTCTCGTTCAGTGTCTGTTAATATTTGTGTTCTCATTTTTCTCTCCACTCTCTGCGATAACTGGTAGGTGGTTATATGGGAAAAAAATAGTTATTTTCATTCATGCTTTTGCTCCTTCTTCATTTTTTATTTATTACTTTTGACATTTTTTATTACTTTTATAATTTATTGATACATATTAGAAGTTTTATAGGTTATTAATAAATGTTTAGTATTTTTTTTATGTACCAATTATTTATGGGTACATGTTTTATCCCATTATGGTACTAAATTATCCCTCATTTTGTCTATTCATGTTTTTATGTGTATATTATTTAATATTCTAGCTATTTTTATGGGCTATGGTGAATCTGTCCACTGTTATGACTGCTGAGATGGTTCTCAGAGATATTCTGTGGGTGTTGATGGTATCATGTCTAGCTGCCTAGGTGTTTGAGTATCAAGAAAAGCGGGTTATGCGTTTCTAGGTCTCATGCTTCTTAGGGTTCGTTAATCGGGGATGGCGGTGTTTCGCTGGGACGATATTTGGATCCACATATCCTCTAATAATGACTCTTTCCCCAGTAGTTCTCCGAAGTCTCAAAGAGCCCCTCCAGCTCAACTCTACCAAGAGCGTACTCAAGCTGTTCCTGAGCATCATCCAGCACCTTCCTCTCATCCACAGATCTTACAATCCTTTTCTGCATCAAGATCTCTCCATCCACTATCACGGTATCCACATCACACCCATTCGCGAAATACGTCAACTTATCCACAAACATATTCAACGGATAGAAATGCGGCTTATCCATATCCACAAGAACAATATCCGCCTGCTTACCTGGCTCAATGCTACCAATAATACCATCCAAACCAAAAGCCCTGGCGCCATCAACAGTAGCCATCTCCAAGACCTTGCCTGGGGGGAGAACATCTGCATCTCTGTAATACCGTCGGTGATACCTCATGCACTGGAACATGTGTCTGAACATATCATAACTACGATCAGGGGCACCTGCATCACTACCCAGAACAACCGTTACACCTGCATCAATCAACTCAGGGACAGGGCAACGACCCATGATACTTGCCACAGCACTGGGATTATGTGCGATACTCGTACCTGTCTTCCGGCAGATATCTATCTCCTCCGCGGATAACTCTGTACTATGACTGAATACAGAATAGGGTCCAGTGAAACCCAGCTCGTCGTGCGAGAACTTTACAGTGCCACGAGTATGCCCATCCATGGTAAATAATAGATTGTATTTCTCCCTAAGCTCATTAACCCGTGCCGCGTGATCCTTGAGATCCACTAATTTCTGACCTGTTATACTTTCCTGCTCAGGGTGGGGAACAGGGTGCATCAGAGCCACCTGTATCCGGCCATCTCCTCTTTCATGGTTTTCCTGAATTATCTTCTCACAGACATCTAACTGTTCATCAAACCCCACCATGAGATCCCTTCTAGCCTCCCCTGTCCAGTCACAGTACTTGCTTGGATACGGTGGTCTCCTTGGACCTACGGCCACGAATGTACGTATACCTGTCTCTTCTGCTGCATCACAGTGCCTTCGGGCGTATTTGGGGTCATCAACCCTCATGATACTGTCACCTCCTCCCAGGAAGCTTATCCCACATGTGGTGCCAAACTTGAGACGCTCAAGGTAGAGTAAGGCTGCTTCTGCTTCCCAGAACTCTGCAGTTGAGCCCTCAGCATAGAGTTTCTCGCACGCCTTATACCATGTGTTATTATGCATACCCAGTGTGCGTAGCAGGCTGTGCCCGGCGTGGCCATGACCATCCATTAACCCCGGGATAATGGCCTTCTTCGTTGCATCTATGACGATATCGTAATCGTAGCTTTTCTCTAGTTCACTAGACTTTCCCGTGTCCAGTATTTTTTCTCCCTCTATAGCTACTGCTCCATCCTCTATGATTCTACGCTGTGGATCCATGGGGATTAGCACCCCATTCTTGATGAGAATATCCGCCAATTTAATCAGAATATGAGAGGCGTATAGATGCTAAAAGATTATATGGTTAATGAGTTGGATCCAGTAACGCCACGGGTTCTCCATCTTGATAATATATCCTTGGCGTATTAACATGCAGATGGTTCAATAAGCTATACGTCATCCACCCCGCGGTCTCAGCCGTCTTACTGATAGTATTCTCTCCCTCTCTACCGATGATCTCAACCACCTTTCCCTTCTGCGCCTCGACTCCCTCAAGATCCACCAGATAGTGGTTCAAACTCACAGAGCCTAGGCTTGACTTGTATACACCATCAACGAGTACTCGTCCCTTGTTAGCCATCTCTCTTGGGATACCATCATAGAAACCGGCGTGAATAGTGCCAATCTGCATCCTCTTTGGCGCTATAAATTTCCCCCAATAGGTTACACCTTCTCCTCTCTCTACTGTCTTCACGTACTCAATACGTGCCTTGAAACTGAGTGCTTGTTTTAAATCAACTGGTGCCTTCAGGTCTTTTTTCTCGGGGTAAACACCGTATAGGCTCATACCTGGTCTCACGAGGTCCAGCCAGCCTTCAGGGTTGTGGAATGTTGCATCCGTGCTGGCCATACTTCTAATGGGAACTTCAATATTCCTCTTTTTTAATTGCTTGTCAACTGCTAGAAGTTTCTCCATCATTTCCCTGTCCATATCAGGGTTCTGCTGGAACGTTGAGAAAATACCTTTAATATCCACATTTTCTAGGTTATTTACATACTCGATATAATCTGATGCCTCATTGTGTCGGACTCCTATCCTGTTTAAACCAGTATCCACCTTGATGAAAACCTCAGCATTCGTATTCAGCTCTTTTGCTGCTTTTTCTAGTTTCTCCGCATCTTCCTTGGTATAGATGGTCTGAGTTATCCTCTTCTCTACCACATTCCTGTACTGTTCAGGTGTGAAAAGAACATCCATATTTAGTACATTAAGCTTTAACCCTGCTCTTCGTATCATCTGGGCCTCATAGAGTTTGGCCACCATACACCATTCAACACCCAAGCTCTCCAAGTGCGCTGTTATAGGAATTAACCCGTGACCATAGGCGTTATTTTTAACAACAGCCATAACCGTGGTCTCAGTATGTCCTCTAATCTCGTCTAGATTGTTTTCAATACTGTCAAGATCTATCTCCAGCCATGAAGTGTATCCCTTCATTCTCTTCTTGATTTCTTCAGGGCTAGGTTGATTCTCAAAATAAGTTGACATAACCGAGAAAAACGGTTCATTAACTGAAAAGGTTGACGGTTAAAAGTGGACTGGGAGGGAATTGAACCCCCGACCTCTGCCATGCCAAGGCAGCATTCATACCCCTGAACTACCAGCCCAGCACCCCCAATGAAAGCCACTCCCACCCTTAAATCTTTCCAACATGAACCAATTTTGGGAAAACTATATAATCCATAAACCAGCCCTAGGCCCCATAATGAAAGTAAGCGTCGTAATACCTGCCCTCAACGAAGAGGTCATTATAGAGGAGTGCCTATCCTCTATACGACGCCAAACCATACCCGTAGAACTAATACTAGTAGACAACGGGAGTGTCGATAAGACACCTGTAATCGCGGAAAGATATTGTGACAAAGTTCTCATCAGACCCGGTTATACACTTGCACAGATGCGAGATCTGGGTGCCCTAGAAGCCACAGGGGATATAATAGTAACTACAGACGCTGACTGTATACCTCCACCAGACTGGATAGAGGAACTCATCAAACCATTCCAAGACCCTAAAGTAGTTGCGGTAGGCGGAGCATTTAGGCCTCTAAATAAGAACCCTCTAAGTAGTTTCTACTGCTGGTGTAGTAGTATTATGCAGCGTTCCTTCAGATTATTCCAAGGGGCTAATATGGCTTACACTAGAGAAGCATACCTCGCGAGTCCTGGGTATGCGGAGGCTAAGCGAGCCGAGGATTGGAATCTGAGCTGGCAGATAAGAAAACAAGGTAAAACCCGGTACCTTAGAAGAGCATATACTAGGACTGAGATACCTTTCAATAGACAGATCGAGTACCCTGGCGGCATACTTAGCGCCGTACTCAGTATAATAGGGGCTTTACTCAACATACCCCTACTAATGGGCTTAGGGGCTGGCTATGTTGGCAGCGAGATGTTTACGTTCCTCTACCGTCACAAGTCCAATCTAAGACGAAGCCACATGGCACTTGTGGCACTAGTAATAGTATATTTCTCCCGGAGATTTATCAACTCCTTCAGCTGGAATCTCAGCCTAGGTATATTATTGGGGGTATTCGCTTACCATCTGATCTCAGAAGACATCAGATACGCTATAGAGGAGTTAAAACTATACAAAACACAGGAAAACAACAAGAACACAGTAACCGATAGAGTAAAACGTGCACTAATCCGATTACTGGAAATATAGAAAATGAAACACGTATACAGCTTCAAAGCCCATGGACATGAGAATATTCGATCAAAACACCAGACAACCCTTATGACAACCACTGACAGCGAACTCACTCCCAGAGGAGACTGTATAATTGCTGTATCCGCCTCAACTGGTCTACAACAATTGCCATTAGAGATTAAAGAAGCAGCAAAAAAGCCAGAGACCAAGATCACATTAACCCTATTTGTGGAAGATTATAGCTTCAAGACCGTAGGACGAGGCGACTCGGAGTTAACTTACTCCGATCCTGTTGATATAGTTGCGCGGAAAAGCACCTATACGTGTGGGAGAACACTAATGGTGGATGCTGATAAAGCAGCAACTGATATACCTGAAACAATCCTAGAAATACTACAAGACCCGAATACAATTATTAAAATACAATTAACCTACGAGACGCAATAACTAACGAGATTGACATAAGTATAGAACTAGTTTATAGTATTTTTAAGAAGACTTTAAACACATGAGTTAACTGTATATTCAAAACCGCTGGTGAATAAATGAACAAACTCACCGTCCCACAACTGGAACAACTTTCTAAAAAAACCCGGGTACACCTCCTTAAAATGATCCACAACGCTAAATCAGGACACCCTGGAGGCAGCCTAAGCAGCGTAGAGATCATGCTAGCCCTTTATTTCAATATAATGAACCTCGACTTAGATGATCCTGAAAGAGATAGATTCATACTCAGTAAGGGTCACGCCGCTCCCCTTTATTACACCGTATTGATGGAAGCAGGTTACATACCTAAAACCATTGATGGGCTAAGAAAACATGGTAGTATACTGCAAGGCCATCCAGATGCCACCAAGACAAATGGGGTTGAGATCTCCTCGGGTAGTCTCGGCAACGGATTAAGCGTTGCAACTGGTATAGCCGCAGCCGCAAATATAGATGGGAAAAAAACAAGGGTTTACTGTCTGCTCGGTGATGGTGAATGTGATGAAGGACTGGTATGGGAGGGAGCCATGCTGGCATCAAGCCTAAGGCTAGAGAATCTCACAGCAATAATTGACCGAAACATGCTACAGATAGATGGGTGCACAGAGGATGTTGTATGCCTTGAACCCTTTCCAGATAAATGGAGAGCCTTTAACTGGAACGTAATTGAATGTGATGGACACAGCTACCCTGAACTATTAGAAGCATTCAAACAGGCTGAAAATCATAAGAACCAGCCAACCGCTATAATAGCTAACACTGTGAAGGGAAAAGGCGTCTCATTCATGGAACATAATGTAGGATTCCATGGTAAAGCTCCCAACGATAAAGAAATGCAGCAAGCATTAGAGGAGCTAGGGGAGGAATAAAGATGTCAGTAAAAGCAACAAGAGACGCATACGGTGAATGGTTACAAGAAAACGGGTCAAACTCGGACATCGTAGTAGTAGACGGGGACCTATCAGCATCAACACGCACAAACAAATTTGCAGCTAAATACCCGGATAGATTTTTTAACGTCGGAGCAGCAGAGCAAAATCTAGTCGCATTCGCGGCTGGGCTTGCAAGAGGCGGCAAAAAGGTTTTCGCCTCTAGTTTCGCTTACTTTGAGACAGCTAGGGCTTGGGATCAGATTCGTAACCTAGTTGCTCATGATATGTTGGATGTTCAACTCGTCGCTTCCCATGGAGGATTATCCTGCGCAGCTGACGGTGCCAGCCATCAAGCACTAGAAGAATTAGCTATCACACGGGTTATACCGAACCTCAAAGTAATTGTACCCTGTGACGCTGAGGAAACGAAAAACACTTTAGACGCTTTAATGGACGTAAAAGGTCCATCATATGTTAGACTAAGACGTGAAAAGGAACCCATCTTGGAGAAAAACTATGATTTTGAGATAGGTAGAATAGAACTACTCAGAGATGGATCCGATGTGACTATAGCCGCCATAGGTTCTCAGGTAACGCACGCAGTAGATGCAGCTGAGAAACTCGAAAGACATGGAATAGACTCAGAGGTGTTAAACATACACACTTTGAAATCATTAGACCATGACACATTAATCAAATCCGTTAAGAAAACAGGGCGAATAGTGACCACTGAACAGCACCAGATACATGGAGGGTTGGGCGGCGCGGTAGCGGAAGTGTTATCAGAAAATAATCCTGCTCCAATGAAGATTATGGGAGTAAAGGATACTTTTAGTGGATCAGCGCGTGAAATACACGACTTGTTGGTCCAACATGAGCTTACCGCAGATCATATAGAGGAAGCAGTAAAAATATTAATCAAAAATACGAGGAAAATGTAAAATGGAATTCTATATAGATACAGCAGAGATTGAGGCTATCAAGAAGTACTGGGATATGGGTGTTATAGATGGAGTCACGACTAACCCAACTCTAATCGCCAGATCCGGCAGGGTCTTCAGCGAGGTAGTAGAGGAGATAGCCGAAGTAGTAAAGGGACCCATCAGTGTCGAGGCTGTAAGCAACACCGCCGAAGAACTCGTGGAGGAATCAAAGAAACTAGCAGAGTTTGGAGATCAAATTGTCATAAAGATCCCAATGACTGCGGCAGGTCTCAAAGCAGTGAAAGAATTAACAAAACTTGGTATTAAGACCAATGTGACCCTGATATTTAGCCCAGCACAGGCTCTACTGGCTGCTAAAGCCGGGGCTACCTATGTTAGTGTATTTGTCGGTAGATTGGATGACCGGAGTCATGATGGTATGGAGGTTGTCTGGGAGACAAGCCAGATCTTGCAGACCCATAATATGGAGAGCAAGTTAATCACCGCCAGCATCAGACACCCTCGGCATGTTATTGAAGCTGCTAAAGCGGGAAGTCATATAGCCACAATACCCCCCGCTATTCTAGATAAGATGCTAGAACACCCACTGACAGATGATGGTTTACGTAGATTCGCTGAAGACTGGGCAAAGGTAAGCCAGTCCTAGAACCATTTTTTAGTCACACCTCCACATCTTTTTTGAATCCCTTGATTAAATGCAAGAGACTGTTTATCATATTACTTGTGTTTACTCTCTTATCACCAACTGTTGTTGGCCTTGAGTCGACAAGCTACGAGTATAACCTGAGTTACCGCTTTGAGAATAGAGGTAACACAAGTATAGGTCTCACACTGGATGATGTGACTATTCCCCTTTTTATGAATACTTCTAAACAGACGGTCAGGCTTGAAAATGTAAGTCAAGAGTATGTAGTGAAAGTAATCGATGTTGATGGGAATACGGGGGCGATTATAGGCATTGATCGGAACCTTTCCCCAGGAGATGAAGTATCTTTTTCAGCAAACTATCAAATAAGTTCATCTGGTGAAAATGTTCCCTCTCTAAGTCTTGAAGATGCCGAGGGATTTGAAAAAATACCTCTCAAATTTATTGAAGAATATACAATCCCAACTGAGACCTTCCCAGGAGACAATCCACTTTTCACAAATCTAACCCGTAGTCTAGTCTCTAAGGATAATAGTGTCCTTGAAGCGGTATCTGTCCTGGCACAGTATATCATGGATAACACCACTTACTGTAATTTTGAGGTCCCAAAATACCCCATTGATACACTGGAAAACCATCAAGGCGACTGCGATGATCAATCAATCCTCTTGATTACTCTGTGTAGAAACCTGGATATCCCGGCATATCTTCAAGTTGGTATCTATATTCATCCCTCTGTAGATGAGCATGATTCAAGTTGGGAAGGGCATCTCACCAATATCGCCGATGGCGTAGGATGGCATGGATGGGCTATGATCTATATCCCTCCATGGGGGTGGGTGCCTGTAGATATGACGTTAACAAACTCTGACTCTGGTCTAGATTTAATAAAAAAGGCACCCGAGTACGATCCCAATATTATATCAGTATTAAACGTCTCAAGACAATCTTACATAGCTAAAACCCTTAAAACCAGAGAAAGATTGCTCAATAGCTCATTATATGTTACGGTTGTTGATGAAGCAAGAACAGTTTACAGTCCAAGGAATCCTTCACAAAACTATCTTCTAATGGGATTATTCTTTGCTTTATTAGCTTCAATAGGTCTAATGTATAAATACGGTGAAAAATAGGACTCAGTAAACTGTACCAAGTTTCTCTGGTATACTCCTTGGTATGCATTTCCTTAGACTATTAAGCGCCCTGTTCTGAGTTGACCTTTTAACATCCGATGACTTGATCCCGGTTTTTAACATTTCAACAGCTTCATCCATACTCCCTCTATCTACGGGGTAGGGTACACCGTCTTTTCCACCGAAAGCAAAGTTAAACTTTACAGGGTCTCTCCAGCTCGCCTTGTCACCGTACAATAGTTCAGCTATTAGCGCCAATCCTCTTATGGTTCCTGGACCTATTCCTTTTCTGCTAACCAGTTCTTCATAAGTCTGGGGCTGAAACTCATAGGCATCTCTTACTGCATCCCAGTTTACTGAACGGGGCATTACTAAGACCTCTTGTCTATTTCCATTCCACTTATCTAGTCTACACTGTTTTTCAGATACAGGATCAACCATCTTCTTCCTGAGTTTATCAGGGTTATCTCTAACCAGATCAAGGCAGGTTTTTTGGTTCTCGTAGCTGTCCTTGGCAGTCATGTTTAGAGCTTCTGTTAGTCTGGTTGGGCATAAGATGTCTTGACTCGGGTCCTTTGTGAAACGCTGTTGCTCTAATCCCCAATGGTATCTACGAGCGTTTCCTTTATCATCGTTAATACCCTGTTGTATTACTATCCATTCTCCTTTCTCGGTAAAGAAAAAACAGTGATGGTATAACTTGTAGTTATCCTGTATTAGGCTGTTATCTGTCTTAGCGCTCATCTTACTCGCATAGACTAGGGAGTCGGTCTTGTAACCGGGCAAGTTGAAAATCTGAGCTTTTTCCTTAATTTCATCGGGGGTTTTCAGACTTGTTTTTCCTTTACCCCCACAGGTTGTTACACCTAGATTCTGGCGATCCATTGCTACTTTCAATGCGCCACATGTCACGGTAGTTGTGCCACTACTATGCCAGTCATAACCTAATACGCAACTAAGACTCTGGAAAAACCATGGATCACTCAGTCTCTCTAGTAATCCTCTCTGTCCGAATTCATCTATTATTATATCAATTATACATTCGCTGAGGTTTACCATTCTGTTGAATAGCCATCTAGGTGCCTTTCCACCGTGTAAAGGTAATGTAGCCGTAGCTCTGGTGCCCATACCCTTGTTTTTCTTTTTAATGGATAAATTGATTGGCTAGGTTAACGTAGTGGAGAGTCATGTAAAACTGGTTAACCGATTAATCGGCCGTATCTATCTACTTCTTGTTTTCTTACTCTCGTACTGCTTATGGGTTTACCGTCATCAGCTAGAACCATGGTTATAACGAAGATAAGAAGAGGCTTTTTCCCTCTTTCAACTCGCATCTCGTTAATTACCTCGGCTGTTACTTCTGTTTCCTCACTTACAACGATACCCTCAATCTTATCACTGTCTATGGTTGGTCCATATGGGTCGTGAAGTGGAACAATTTCAGCTCGATCAAGGTACCCTTTTTCTTTCAGGAACTCTCTAACGTCTTTAAGCCTGTTTTCATAGGTATCAACCTCGTGGTGTTTCTTCATAGATGTAACGAATTCATCCGTTGTTACACCCACTATAGCTTTGTCACCGACGCTGAAGGTCTCTTCCAAGAGGAACCAATGGCCTTTATGCATAACATCGAAAGTTCCTCCGACTGAGACCCATTTCAGCCTATTTGTCGACACACGTGTATGCTCCTGAACGCAGTATCGAACATATGATAGAATTAAAGCTTTACCTCGTCACATTTGAAAAACAATGTGTGAACATCAATTATGGAAAATAGTTATATCCCTTGACGCTTCTCCTTTCAACAAATCGAGGAAGAAATGATGCCCTCCGAATTCTCAAGCCGAATATCAGGTTTTTACAAGAAACCAGTAGAAGAAAGAATCAAGATCGTAGCAGAAAAATGTGAATTGAATGATGAAGATATAGCTGTTCTTAAGAGTGATGGTGGTCTGAGTATCGATGCCGCTGATCATATGACCGAGAATGTGATAGGTAGTATCGCATATCCCTTTAGCGTGGCGGTCAACTTTAGGGTTAACGGCAAGGACTATCTAGTTCCAATGGCAGGTGAAGAGCCCAGCGTTGTAGCCGCTGCAAGTAATATGGCGCGTTTAATGCGTGAAGACAGAGGAATAGTTGCTACTGCTACTGACCCAGTTATGATAGGTCAAATTCAGGTATTGGATATTCCAGATATGGATGAAGCAATCCAGAAAATTAATGATAATAAAAAAATGCTGATTGAAGCAGCTAATGAACTGGATCCAATTTTAGTAAAGTTTGGCGGAGGAGCCAAGGATATCGAGTTAAGACCCATAGAGACGGCTGTTGGTCCTATGTTAATCGTTCATTTACTGGTTGACTGCAGGGACGCTATGGGAGCTAACGCTGTAAACACTATGGTAGAGACTCTTGCACCTACAATCGCAGAGCTAACTGGTGGAAGATGTTTACTTAGGATCATCAGTAATCTGGCTGATAGAAGACTCGTTACTGTGAAATGTAGAGTAAAATCAGATGATATAGGTGGACCCGAGGCGGTTGATAAGATAGTAGCTGCATGGGCTTTTGCTGATGCAGATCCTTATCGTGCAGCAACTCATAATAAGGGAATAATGAACGGTATCGCTGCTGTAGCTTTAGCTTTTGCTCAAGACCATAGGGCTATAGAGGCAGGAGCACACAGCTACGCTGTCAGAGATGGTCAGTACCGAAGTATGAGTAAATGGAGTAAAGCTGATAACGGGGACCTTTTGGGTGAGATGACTCTCCCTATGGCTGTTGGCTTAGTAGGAGGTGCAACTAGAAGTCACCCAATGGCACAGATAGCGCGAAAAATACTGGGGGTTGATAAAGCCGTGGAACTTGGTAAGATAATGTGTGCTGTTGGACTAGCTCAAAACCTTGGAGCCCTAAGAGCACTAACTCAGGAAGGCATACAAGAAGGTCACATGAAGCTTCACGCTAGGAACCTTGTTGTGATGGCTGGAGCGAAAGATGAAATGATAGAGAAGGCTGTTAATGAGTTGGTTGAGTCCGGTGAGATCAGATTCCCTAAGGCTCAGGAAATAGTCAAGAGGCTTCAAAGGTAAACTTCTATTGACTATTTTAGTTGATGATGCTGGTAGTGGAGATATCTTATTCGGTACTGTTATCGGCGCTTATAGACCTGAGACAGATCATTTCATATATGATTTAATCGATGTGAAACATTTCCAGATGCCCCTCTATAAGAAGAAGACACATCTAAAGGAAGCGAAGAGGATCTCTTTGGAACTTGTGGAACGCTTGGTGATAAGAGAGGATGAAAAGATAATCATCTGCACCGGCGACATACTGAATGTGGCTTCAGAGGCATTGACCGAGAAATACTCTGAAGACGTCGTGGAGAGGGGTAAGATTGAGGGGCGTGGTCAGAAACTCGTAGAGCTCGCGTACACTAATGAGCTTAGGAATATTGGCTATGAGCCCATTGATGATAGGACTAAGAAGTGGGGTAAGAATTTCTGGGATATGTATAACTGGATTAAACGGGATAAGAGTCGCTTGAGATTCGCTAAATCAGCTTTCCCAAATCTCAAAAAATATCCTCTCTTCAGGTAACGGGTATATCTTTTTTATACACCTAATCTATCACGTATTCGATCAATTTGAAGCCTTGGCTACTAAATGTATTGGCTTGCCCTATCGATAAACATCATCCTCTTGATGCTTATTTCTTTAAATGGGAGACCACTGAAGCAGAGCAAGAGAAAATAAACAGGGAAGCAGGTAAATCCTACAAGTTCTTCTCCAAGCAATATCAACACCTTACGAAGCAGATTGTAGATGGTACAATAAGTCCCCCTTCAATCAGAGCGATAAAAGATCAATCTGATTCTCAGTACAGTCTTGAGTTGTTGGGAGATGTATTGAAATTCCTTAACATACTAGAATTTGAAGAGGGCTTAACAAAGGACGAGTTATTATCCAAATTTCCTGAGGGTGTAGATATCTTATACAGATATCTTAATCTCTTAGAATTGGAAGAAGGTCTTCTGCGTTGTCCTGAATGTAATCGATGGTATCCTATAGGTAGGTCGGTTGAGTCAATCCCTGAGCTTATGCCCGATGATCTGAGGGAAGAGGCGGAAGAAATCGAATGGCTGAGGAAATGGATAGACAAGTTACCTGAATCCGTTAAGACTGATGGAGAGCCTTTCAAACCTTAATTTTTGTGTATGCCCATTGCGCCAGACCGATAGCGAAACCAGTAATCATAATCTCCGCGTAAATATACTCGGGCTTACTGCTGAGAGTGATAGATAATTAACAATTGTATGAAGCATAACTTCTAAAACCAGATATTTTATATCGTTTTTTCGAAGGCTTTCAAGCACTATAATTCAGGTCTAGATTATGCAATATAAAATGACCTTTTGATGTATTGTACTAGCAGCTTACTTTTTTCAACTCTGTAAAACTCACTTCGATAAGTACTAATACGCAATATGGAAAATAGTTTTTTTAAGCTTATTTTTAGTAACGTGTTTCGATAAAATCATTATTAGATGGATTTTTTGGATTTGTGTGGGATTAATAAAAGAGAAATGGTCTTCCCTGTAAACTTTCTATCAATCTTAATTGAAGAAGTCTGTTTTTTTCAAATAACGATCCTTTAGAATATATGAATTTCTTCTAATACCTACAAAAAATACTTTAACATATCAAATTATATAATGTGGATATAATTGAATACTTAACAGCATATTAAATCTCATTTAAACTCACATTTTCCTACTGTTCTTGTAGACTATTTACTAGAAAATTATCTAGAAGTGAAGGAAAATTTCTATCTACGTAATTATCGTGAAACATCCTTATATGGTGGGCGTTATGCCGAAGGATTAATCCGAATATTACAGCACATTACATCAGGTACATACACACCACTTGGAACATCTCTTGGTGGCTTTCATAATATAGTTGTTCGATTGGCAGGATTGCCTACTAGCGCACATCATAATTCTATTCGTCTTTATATCCCTAAAGCACTCGATGTGCTGTATGATATAAGAAATAATAGAAATGTTGGGCATTCAAGTGGAGACATTGATGCGAATTATGCTGATGCTGTTTTGAGTTTATCTCTAAGTTCTTGGACCTTAGTTGAAATGTTAAGACTATACTACGTTGGCAATATTGACCAAGCACAAAAATTGGTAAATGATTTGATACGAATAAGGGTCCCTCTGATTCAAGATTTTAATGGATATCTACGAGTATTGAATCCCAAACTACCATTAAGAGAAAAAATAATGGGTTTAGCATTACATAAAAGTGCTGAAGGAATCTCTAAAGCAGATTTAGTTTCTTATCTCAAACATAATCATGAGGCTCATAATGTTGGTAGGTCTCTTAGCTCACTTGTGAGATCTGCTCTTTTACATCATGATGAAATCAAAGACGTATATGTTATCACAGATGCAGGTATTAGATGGGCTGAAGACACTATAGAATTTGATTTATAAAAAAATTTAAATTAATGATAATAAGAAATTAAAGGCATGGAATCTCGCATAAAAGTAAAAAAGGAGTCATAGAAATAGAATTACAGGGTTCTCAAGAGTTTGTAGAGACTAAATACGAAGAATTAAAAGACATATTAGAAGAAGAGGCTAAACTGCCAACTCCTAAACAAGGACCATCATGTTTAGAGGACGAGCCTGAGTCTGATTTACCTGATAATGTGGTTAGTTTCCTTAGGCAAAAAGGCGATCCAAATACAAACCTGAAAAGAATAATGATCTTTTCTTACTGGTTAGACAAACATGGAACCTCTGAATTTACTGCCGAAGATATTGATGAGTTATTTGATGAATCAAGAAATAGAACACCTGCAAATCTACCTCGTGACTTAGGTAAATTACAAGGAAGGGGGATATTAATCGAAAAAGGAAAAGAAGGAAACGCCATTATATACACTCTATCCTCTGATGGCATACAACAAGTGGAGGATATGTAGTAAGTCATCTCGTATAATATTTTGATTTACTCTCTAACAAATACCCCTTTTAGTTTATCTTACAATATAAAATCATCTCTAAAAACTGTGAAATTTTTCTGAATTTCTCAGACAAGGCTGAAAATGGGGGCTCTGTCGGTCACGTTCAAATAATCTGAAATGGTTTGACAGACAATTGTCCTATTCAACATTCTTCATAGAATGTCTGTCAAACTACTAAATCGCTTATTCTCTGGTTTTAAAACCCTTTATAACTGACACACTAGCCGATTATTTGTACAGAAGTGACATAATAATGGTAAATATTTATCATGATGATGACGCAGATCTATCTATCCTAAAAGATGAAGTTATAGCTGTCATTGGTTATGGAAATCAGGGAAGAAGTCAGGCTCTAAACATGAGGGACAGTGGCCTGAACGTTGTTGTGGGCAACATTAAGGACAGAAGCTTCGATCAGGCAGAAGAGGACGGTTTTGAGACTTATCTGATCCCCAAGGCTGTGGAAAAAGCTAGTATTGTTTTTATTCTTTTACCTGACGAGGTTCAACCCAAAGTGTATAAAGATTCAATCGAGACAAACTTGGACTCCGGAGATGCTATTGTCTTCGCTCATGGATATAACATTCATTACGGGTTCCTTTGGCCAAAAGACGATATAGATGTTTTAATGGTAGCGCCAAGAATGGTGGGTAAATTCGTTCGTGAACTATATGAGAAGGGAAGCGGAGCGCCCGTATTTTTCTATGCACATCAAGATGCTACGGGGAAGGCTCAGGAACGTGTTCTTGCACTCTGTAAGGCTATTGGTGCCACTCGTGTTGGTGCCATGGAGATAACTGTTGCTGAGGAAACTGAGCTGGATCACTTCAGTGAGCACTTTATCGCTCCAGTTATTAGCAGGACATTGATCCTAAGCTACGAGGTTTTAACTGAGATGGGATATACTCCTGAAGCTGTACTGCTGGAGACTTATATGAGCGGTGAACTGGGTGAGGTTGCTAGCAGTCTCGCTAAGGATGGTTTAGTAGTTCAGTTACCCTTCCATAGCAGGACAAGTCAGTATGGACAGTTATTATACGCTGACGTAGTTATGGGGGATGAGTACAAGGAACTAATCCGGGAGATCGTGAAAGAGATCCAGACCGCCGAATTCGCCAAGGATTGGCAGATGGAGCAGATGCTTGGATACCCCAAGTTCAACAAACTCTTGAAGCAGGCTTTTGAACACCCAATCAAT
>WJJC01000137.1 GCA_014729945.1 Candidatus Bathyarchaeota archaeon | reverse complement strand
TAGAAAAGCCTCGTTGATAATTTGTTTATTAGCTTGGGGAGGCTTGTCAGCGATTGTTATACTCGCTGGTGGTGGCTCACCTTTAAGCCTCCTATCTTTAGTTTATCCCTTGATGGTTCTAAATGTACTCATTAGAAACCTGAAGGTTGAAACCGTTTACTGGTATTATCCATACCTCAACATTGGGTTAGGTGGACTGATGTTCCTTCTTAAAGCAATAAAGACTCCCTGGGGCTAATCCTCTATCTCTCGGAGTATAGAGAATTATCTATTCGTGGTTACCTTTTTTTATTATTAATTTGTATATCCCCGGCATCAACCCGAATTCATTGGTTGATCCATACTGCTTAGTATTTACTACTCTTCAAAATATGCAGGTAAAGCCTGGGACAGGTCTTCTGGAACATTTGAGACTAATATTTCGTTCACCTCGCCCCGTTTAGAAGCCTTCGAGTTTATTGATCTCGCGGCCTGTACAGTATGCACAGTAAAATAATCCTCGTATTTGTCCACTAATACCTTGACACTGGAATTACTTAGTACAAAATATACCTCTTTTTCGTCAAGCTTCTTACAGGTATCCACAAGCATCAACTGGTCATCATAACTGAACCCATCTCTGGAATATGATGTGAAATCAGCCGTATCACTCACAGGAAGATAAGGAGGATCAAAATAGACAAGATCACCCGGGTTACTGTAGTCGATTATATAGGTAAAGTCCTTGTTGAATATCTCCACGTCTTCTAACAGCTCACTGGCTTCATATATCCGGTCTTCTGGTACAATCGTGGGGTTCTTGTATCGGCCGAATGGTACGTTAAACTCGTTGTTAGAGTTCACACGATATAACCCATTGAAACCTGTTTTATTAAAATAAAGTAATAACGCGGCTTTTTCCACATCACTTATTTCTTCATAATTG
The DNA here is from genome assembly GCA_014729945.1 of Candidatus Bathyarchaeota archaeon. The sequence goes on along the minus strand of WJJC01000137.1, from coordinate 3,918 downwards.
AAACGGTCTCTTAGCTCATAATATACTTCTTTATCATATGGATACTGTCTCGCTGTCTCAACTAGTTCATCAGGTTTGTCTCTGACGATTCTATAAAAATTGATCAAGTGCTTGTTAACGTCGTTTATAGATCCTTTCTTTGGTTTTATCTGGAAGAAGACTGCTCCGCCACCGAAGAATGGTTCATGTTATGTTCTTTTTCTGTAGTCTTTTGGCATTAAGGAGATTATTTCATCGGATAGTTTACGTTTTCCACCCGCCCATTTTAGTATCGGATCAGCCACAGCATCTCGATATACCGTTTATCCACTTAAAAAACCTGAAGCATTATCGCATTTGACTTCCAGTAACCATATTGTCTAATAACCCAAAGAGGCGGGAGAAAAGGGTAATGACGATACTTCCTGTAATGAATACTATATTTCTTGCTGGGCTCATCCATCTATGCAAAGCCTGAGCAGCCACTCCTACATTTTCGTAAGAACTATCACAATGCTCCCTATTACCCGGCAACTTAGACAATCGAGTTAACCATAAAATACTTTCACTTAGGCTGATTTATGTTGAATATCTCCATCAGTCTTTGATAGTTGTGGAAATTATCCGCTATGAATTCTCTCTTACCCAGAGTATTTCTCATGAAAGCAGTTTTCTTGATAGCTTCATCGATCTCAGTATTACTGGGTATTTTTAGAAAAGATAGTCGACCATTGAAATGCAGTCTGTTTTTCAAGACGTTCATCTCTCCTAGCCATTCATCAAGTTCGTCAGATGTTTTCATATACTTTTCTGGAAGAAGATCCGGGTTAAGGATGATTCCAGAGTGTTTCATTCCGTTTTTAGCTAGATAGTCTCGGAAGTCAAAATATCGTTTGTAAGGGGCTAAGACAAAATAATAAATAACGCCCACAAGAAATGAGGGAATACCTAATTTTGTTATTATATCCTGACTGAGTAATTGCATTAATAGTCATTAATGTCGTGGTTTGAAAAAAGTTTTATTGAAATTCGTATGATTCAGAAACTTCAAATGAGAATCATTGAATTAATTACCTAATAATAAATAAATATCATTCTTCGATTTACATATTTTCATGTAAATCCTAAAGAAGGTTTCATTATGGAGAAACAGATACCTAAGGAACATTATCAGAGCGAGAAGTTTTGGTTTCAAGATACGAGTTATTGATAAGTTGTGGTATTATTCTTGGTATAGTCCTTGGGCTGCTAGTTGCCATATTTCTGGAACCTAGATATAAAGTGATTTTGATACAAGTTCGATCCGCCAGTAATCTAAGATAAAAGAATGATAGAACTTGTGCTTAGATAAATGAACAACTTTCATGTAACAATGATATTGAATTTACTGCAGTATAACAAGGGGATTAGGCAATAAGGATTTTGAGAAAAAATGTTAAAAACACGTATTTTACCACATCTATGAAGAACTTTGACTAAAACCTCACAGAAAAACCGGTCATCAAGAATCGAATTCATCGATTTTACTAGAGGAATAGTGATGATCATTATGGCGTGGGACCATCTCGCTGGTTTTTGGGGAAAATACAAGGGTGGAAAAATGCTCATTGGAAGAGCATCGTTTCCAGAGACCTTTACATGGTTTATGTCACGGTTTATCACTCACTACTGTGCACCAACATTCATCTTCATAGCGGGAACAGTCCTCGCCATCTCAACCACCAGAAGACTAGAAAAGGGTCAGACACAAAGCCAAGTGACCCTCAGGATCATCAAACGTGGCGTGATACTCATTCTCTTACAATTCTTCATAGTGAATGGAGCGTGGGATAAGGTTGGAGACTATTACTCGTATCTATTCGGTGTAATCGCCTGCATAGGCGCTTGTCTGATCCTTTTCAGCGTCATACGGCGTCTTAATACCGCAATAATTCTCGGAATCAGCCTATATGTGATACTAAACCACCAGTTCCTCGGCCTAAACTGGATGCCTGACACCATCTGGTGGGGACATTATCTCAGAACAATCATCCATGAACCAAACGAGGTTCTATGGTACCCGTTCACGGGGCGCTACCCCATCCTTCCATGGATCGGTGTAATGGGTCTGGGCTGGGTCTTTGGAGTATACCTTGCGAAAAACCTGGAAAAAGAACCATCAAGTCTAGTTCAACCTCTTATTGCTGTAGGTATTAGCTCCAATATTGTCTGGGTGCTAATGAGATGGATTAATGGATATGGTAACCTGAGACCAAGGATGGATAACACGCTTTGGGAGTGGCTCTGGATCCAAAAATATCCACCTAGTCAAGGATTCATCTTGTTGACTCTCGGCGGAATGTGTATATTATTCGCTTTTGGCATCATACTCTGTGCGAGATACCCAACAGACGCTGGGTTACTTGGCTTCGTCATGACCCTTGGAAGAACCGCTTTATTCTTTTATATAACACATCTTTGGCTATACAGGTTCAGACTTCCCGGTGCACCTGTATCTGAGTACAAGCTTGAGTTTATTCCCGCTATCATCGCTTGGCTCATCGGGTTACCTATTCTATGGCAACTCTGTATCAGATACGAGCGGTTGAAAAAACGATACCCAAACTCGGTTCTACAGTATATATGAGGTGAAAAAGTGAAACAGTACCAACTATTCTCGGATACCCCCGTCTCATTGAAGACAACAGCACTCGTGGTGATTCTCATCACCATCGTGACAAGTATCAACGTCTATCTGAATCCACCTGAACTACAGCCAGAAGAACCAGAGATGTATTTCTATGAATATATTGAATCTATTTCATGGAATAACTGGACACGTTTTGATATTGACTGTTGGTATCCTGAAGGCATGACCGTGGAAGAGATGCCTGTTGATGGCGAGTTTACGTACCATAATGGGGCATTGTATGGGTACTCGGACCCGAATAACCTAAACGGGAGATATATTCTACTATGGAAACCTGAGAGCTATTTTGAGAACTGGGAGGAAGCATTACAGTATCTCATGGACGTGACCGGGTGGCAGGTCACATACGTGCCTGAAGACATTGAATCGGTATTCACTATGTATCCCTCTTGGCAGGATCATGAGTATTCGATCTCAGCGGTAAACGGTACGGATTATAGACGCGACGAGATGGTAGGTATCTTTCTAGCTCAACACTGTGATGTAACAAATAGAAGTATCGTGTTTTTTTATACGAATTACATTGATTTTGATAGTAATAGTTACGTTAAAAATGGAGCCATCTACTCGGCTGCTTTCAGGTGTCACCCCTATGAGGGAACACCACTGGACCCGATAATAGGATACCCGTATGAAAATAACTAGCTACTCGTAGTCAGTGCCTCTCAAAGGATCCTAGGAATAGGATCAATGGTTTGAACTGGATTGCTTTCAGAATCTAACTCTTGAAACCGTATCTCAGGACATTATCAAGAGGTTGAGGGCTTCTCTTTTTCCACCTAATCTTCTTATTCGCATCTGTTTCAGTAATGTAATACTGAACATTTAGATTAAAAAAATCTATGAATGTTGATTATATTCTAGGTCTAAGATCATCTTTAAAATCACTAGATTAACCAGTTAAATTTCCCAAAAATGAAACTGGTTCCTATTTATCTTGTTTGTATAATGTTAAGGTTCAGACTTTTTTTATAATGATGTTATCTCTCGATAATTAATATTAAAAGGTTGATTACCGCTCTAGCCAATATGGAATGTGAGATACTCGTAGTAGGGGCAGGGATCATGGGGCTCAGCACAGCCTACCACCTAAAGAAACAGGACCCCGACAAAGACATACTTGTAATCGACAAATACGCTGGACCAGGCCAGGGAAACAGCGCCAAGAGCGAGGGCGGGTTCAGAAACATGTTCACCAGCAAGACAAACTACCTCCTAGCAGACACCAGCATCGACTTCTTCTTCCACAT
>WJJC01000136.1 GCA_014729945.1 Candidatus Bathyarchaeota archaeon | reverse complement strand
TTATAGACGATGAAAGGGTCGCGTTCGATTATCTTGGCTGTCCACTTATACATCTCGCTAGCGGTCTTAATGGGTATCAGGTATCTTCTTGGTATGTACTTGAATCCCTTCTCCGCCTCAAACTGCCACGCCTTAAATCTTTCAAGCTGAGTGCGAACGAACCTATCAAAACCAACAGGGTTTCTCAGGGTATCCTCTTGTTCAAGACTCAGCAAGTCGTTATCATGGAACTCTTTTCGTGGAAAATAGTTACGCCCGAGCCATAGATCCTCGTTGATATCTCGTATGAAGTTTACGTACTGCATTGCTCTCCCAAGGTGTCTAGCAGAGTCATATGCTTCCTCGGGTAACCCGAGAATTCTTGACATCATCAAGCCAACTACCTCCGCTGAGCCATAGAGATACTTTCTAAGACGCTCCATAGTCTCATAACTATTGATGTAGAGATCAGACTCCATACTGGAGAGAAAAGCCTCAACCCACTCAGGGTTAAACCCTCGCTTATTCACGAGATCAACAAAGCTATCAATCACAAAGTTATCCGTCTCATCACCATTCAAAGCACGATTATACATCTTCTTAAAGTCGTAGAATGATTGCTTCTGCTGTGGAACAGTATCAACATAGTCATCAGCTACCCGCACGAAGCTGTAAAGTCGAAAAACATCCTCTCTTACCTTGGATGGGAAAAAGAAGCTACTATAATAGTAGGTCTTACTGCCATTCTTAAATATTGTATTATGTAGGCTGTTCACTATACTCCTCCTCTATGTTGCTCGGTTATCGTTTTTGTGAGAACCTGGCTACTGATTATGCACATGGGCATTCCTATACCTGGATGTGTATAGTGTCCAGTGTAGTAGAGGTTGTCTAGTTTCTTACTTTTGTGGCTTGGCCGGAATATAGCTGTCTGAAGTAGGCTGTGGGTTAGACCCAATGCCGTGCCCTTATAGGCATTATAGTCTTGTTTGAAGTCATTTACCGCGTAGATATGTTTTACAACCTCGTGGCCCTTGATGGGTTCCCCAGCAAGGGTCTCGATATGAGACACCAGTTTATCATAGTATTTTTCCCTGATCTCAGGTGTGTCCTTTAGGTCGGGAGCCAGAGGAACGAGCACGAACATTGTCTCACCACCCTCTGGGGCTGTAGTTGTGTCATATTTTGAGGTGATGTTGATATAGTAGCTTGGTGTCTCGGGCCAACGAGCCTTTTTAGGGTTGAATATGCTCTCAAAGCCCTGGTCCCAGTCTTTGGTTAGGAAAAGGTTGTGATGGTCGAGTTTGGGGAGTTTCTTGTCCAGTCCGATATATAGGACAAGGGCGCTTGGAGCCATGGTCTTGGATTCCCAGTATTTCGCATCATATGTTCTGTATTTTGGTTCAAGTAGGTTTAGCTCGGTATGCGGGTAATCAGCGTTGACCACAACTAGGTCTGGCTCATATGTCTCATTGGTGGTTACAACTTTTTGGACCTTTTTTCCCTTTGATTCCAGTTTTGTTACTTCTTGATCATATCTGATATCGACACCGTGGTCGTTGCATAGTTCAACCATTGCGTCCACGACTCGCCCGATGCCACCCTCAGCTGGGTACCATACGCCTAGTTTGAAGTCCACGTGGTTCATGATATAGTATAGCGCCGGTGTGTTGTGTGGACTTCCTCCAATGAAGCCGATGCTGTATTCCAGTATCTTCTTTGCTTTAGGTGAGTTGAACCATTTACTCACGTAGCCATCGATATTACTGAATAAGGGTAGTTTGAATCCTTCTAGGGCTAGTTTTCCACTGAATAGATCCCATATACTATCGTATTCTCTGTAGAGCATCTCATCCATAGCGAGTCTGTAATGGTGTTCAGCTTGCTCAAGGTAGCGTCGGAGCTTGTCCCCTCCATTCTCCTCAAAGGAGTCGAAGAGTTCATAGTTCTCCTCAAGATCCGCTGAAACATCTGTGATTTGGTCACCGTCAAAAAATATCCTGTAACTTGGATCGATTCTTATTAGTTTGTAATAGTCTTGAGGTTTCTTACCGAATTCGTTGAAGTATTTCTCGAATACATCTGGCATCAGGTACCAGCTTGGACCCATATCGAAGCTGTAGCCTTTGTCTCTGAGCACCCTAGCTCTGCCTCCTGGTTGATTGTTCTTCTCTAAAAGGGTTACATCATAACCTTCTTTTGCTAGGAGGGCTGCAGCAGATAGTCCTCCGAATCCGGCTCCTATAACTGTTACAAACATATTCTGGTTTGGCATTTGGCTATTAAAATACTTTTTCAGAAACCATTCCAAATCCTATATAGATAGTTGATGATCAATCGAAAAAAAGTATTTTTTTTAAGCATTTTATTATTTTTCTTTGCTAGTTTCTTCATGACGCGATTTCAGGACATGGAAGGTTTCTCAAGTATTGGTTGGTTATTTATCGTTATCTTTGCATTACCCTCTTATTATTCAGTTGTATTGCATCTTGGTTATAGAAAAGGTGTTTTTGTGCTCATTGCTTTGAGTATTATCCCTGTTCTTGTTGAGGCTTTTGCAGTCTATACTGGTTTTCCTTATGGTGGTTTTGAATACGGTACTCGTCTGGGGGGATTATTTTTTGATCTTGTGCCATTATCGGTTTCTTTCGCTTATCTACCTATTCTTCTGGGTGGTTTATTTGTTGCATCGAAGTATACACGGGTTTTTATTGAATTTTGTTTGACTGCGTCGGTTTTCAATTTATTTGTGGATCTTGTTATTGATCCTGCTGCGGTTCA